>DATGGW010000144.1:0-18693 GCA_035308345.1 Ktedonobacteraceae bacterium
GGATCTCGCGTACTGGAAGTCGGTTGCGGAGCCGGCTATCTCTCGGTCGCGCTTGCCCAACGCGGGCTGCGCGTGTATGCTATCGACTCGGCGGAGACGATGGTCGAGTTGACACGCCAGCATGCGGCAGAGTCTGGGATCACAGAACTACTCTCAGTGGATGTCGGTGATGTCTATTCCCTGGACTTCGAGGATGAATCCTTTGATCTCGTAACAGCGCTAGGTGTCACATCCTGGCTGGAGCGACCGGAGTTGGCGATACGAGAGATGGCTCGCGTGATCCTGCCGGGTGGCCACGTCCTCCTCACAGAGGGCAACAGGGCGGCGCTGCACCTGCTGCTTGACCCATTGCAGAACCCGGCGCTTGTTCCGCTCAGGAAGAGTATCAAAAACTTGCTCCAGCGCGTTAGGATCCTGCATTCATCACCAAAGCCGATGATGGCGGCTGTACGTGATTGCCGTTTTATCGACGAGGTATTGGCGAGCGCCGGCCTCAACAAGACCAGGAGTATGACGCTCGGCTTCGGAAAGTTCACATTCTTGCAACGCTCTATCCTCTCGGAGCGTCTCGGCATCGCACTACACCATCGACTCCAGCGCCTCGCAGATCGAAATGTGCCCCTCTTCCGCTCTACCGGCATGTCCTACATTGCTCTGGCCAGGAAGTCGGCGTCCCTGCCTGCCCAACAAACAAGGAATGCCGAGTAACCCATCTACAGCGCTGCCAAAGAATAGGAGTTTGAAAAAGAGAGGTCGACGGCAAGATATCCTTAATGGAACAGCAACTCCTCGGTGTGTTTCAACACCTGGCCTCGCTCGAATCGGTAAACTTCATCTAGATCGTCGATGTGTGTCAGGATGAAGTCGAGGTCCCTCTGCTGGCCACTGTTTCGGAGATAGTCGGCGCTTGCACCCTCAGTGATTGCTTCGACGGGTACTCCGCTCCACTGCTCGACGATTGCTGCTGTTCTCGCATCTTCCGGCTCATAACCTGCGCTCAGAAGCTTCTCCGCGATCCACGCGCAGCATAGTTGATCCTCTTTGCGGAATTCACCCCGCGATCCTGCGCCGATCACAGCCACTTTTGGATGATGAGTTACCAGGTAGTTGGCCTGCGCTGTATAGTTCCGCAAGCATGCGACGTACATCGCTTGCGACCCCTGGGCTCCGCAGATAAGTCTTGTTCCCGAGGTGGAGAGGAAGAGCATAGGGCGATGGATATCGGTCCTAGACTCCAAATCGGCCGGACTGCTGTTCAGATCAAAGCCATAGGGCATACTTCCGCCAAGCTCTCCAACCAGGAGCGGATTGGGCAGCTTCGCTGCGAGTGGAACCGCTTCCTCTAGCGATGGAACGGGAAAGCACTTCCGGCCGAGGGCAACTCCTGTCACAGCCGTCGTCGTTGCCCTGATGACATCGACCGCCACGATTGCATAACCGTTTCGATAGGTTCCCACACTCTCGGGAAAGCAGTCGATCACTACCGTCTTTGGCATAATGGGCTCCTATCTACCCCTGTTCGCGGCCTGGAAGAGCAGGTCGCAGGTTGGGCTTATCGAATGCGTCTGAATGAAGGCCACGCCGGTAGATCTCAACACGCAGCAGCTCCTCTAAGCGCACATTGCAGAGATGCACCGCGCGCCCGAAATGTTCGAGCATGGCAAACTGGCTGGGTTTGTTGGGGGCTTCGAACATCGCAATCTCAAGCCCGAATTCCTCGGCGAACCGATCCGCAAAGGCGGTATTGAGTGATCCATCGTTGCTGAAGGCCCCCACGCCGAGGGCGCTTTCTCGGGCTTCTACGACGAGCTGCACCGCTCCCGCATCAAGCCACGCTCGACCGCGGCTGATTGCCTCGTCGAGTGACTCCTCGGTAAAGGGCCCTTCGTGCTTCTTGCCCATCTCATACTGCACGGCGAGGCCGCGCTCGTGCGCCATCTTTACTATCGTCTGGGGTTTGAGTGGCAACTCGGTGAAGCCCTCTCCGCATTCGATCCGCGAGATGCCCAGATCTGCGCATAGATCGAGATATGCCTCGAGTTGTCCCTGGGCTACAGCTACCTCGAATGGTCCCCCGCCCGTGACCGCCGGCACATTGTGAGCGCGTGCCGCCGCAATCTTGCGCCGGGTTGCAGCTTCACTGGCGATTTGCCAGCATGCCATCGAGATCTTCAGAGAGGCCATGAGGTGAGCGCTCTGATCGAGATGGCTTTCGAGCGTGACTGGGTCGTAGCCGGGATCGAAAGGGCTTGTTAGTGGCGGGAGTTCCGGAACGCCGATCAATCGCAGGTATTCCCGGGTACTAAGATGCCTGTTTGTATCTTTCATAAATAAACCCTCGCATTTTCTGGCTATTTTACTTTCTTAGTATACCTGATGTCTATTGAGAACTGGTTAAGAAAGAGATTTAGATTCGGTGACCATATTGCATCGTATGTGCTGATGCAACGCTCTGCCATATTGGCCACCTGTAACGTGTACTCTTCTGGTTGCCGATCGGTTCAGCAACGAAGAGATGCCTACGGCCGCCGCTGATTTCTAATATCCGGTACCCCATTCAATATCCCTGCGTCTTATCCACAACGTTATAGAGCGATTCGCCAGCGAGGTAGCGGCGCAGGTTTTCCTCGAAGATCGCTGCAACACGTCCGTTGTAGTGCGGGGTGAGGCCCGAAATATGAGGGCTGATGAAGGCGTTTGGGAGGCTCCAGAGTGGATGTCCGGGAGGTAAAGGCTCCTGATGAAACACGTCCAGGGCTGCTCCAGCAATCTGTTTCTCCTCTAAAGCGCGAACCAGGGCAACTTCGTTGCAGACGTCGCCACGAGAAATGTTCACTAAGAAAGCTGTCGGCTTCATTGCCTCGAAAGCTGCTCTATCGAACAGTCCCCTGGTCTTTGATGTCAATGGCACGGCGATGATCACAACGTCGCTCTCGCTGAGCATACTTTGCAACTGATCGGGCGTATAATAGCGACCTGGCAAAGTCCCTTCAGGATCGCCAACGCCGGGGAACTGGAAGCCTCGATCGCGGTGGTCGGCGCTCCGCTGCATAGCCAGCACGAGCATACCGAAGGCATCAGCCAGGCGAGCAATATGGCGCCCAATACTGCCATATCCAACAATACCGATGGTTTTCCCCCTCAACTCCTCGGGCACAAGCAAGGATGAACGCTCAGAACTCGAGGGCCATTGTCCATGCTGCTGCCACTCGAATATCTGTGGAAGCCGATGGAACCAGGCAAGCACGACGGTGAAAATGTACTCGGCCATATTGATGGCGTGGACACCACTTGCGGTTGTAAAGACCACGTCGGTTTGAAAGAGAGGTTGGTCGAGGATAGAGTCTGGGCCGGCCGAATATAACTGTACCCAGCGCAACATGGGAGCCTGCTCTGGAGGCGGCAAGCGGGTGGCAAACGATGTGAAGAGGATTTCCACATCTCGCCACAGGTCTTCTGGGATCGCCCTGGCGGAGCGGGCCGACCAGTGTTCGATCTGAAGGCCAGGCGAGAGACTGTGCAATCGCGCTAACCAATCTGCCTCGACGGGAGCCGTGATGAGTATCACGTGAGACTTATCAACAGTATCGGCCATGAAGAAACCCCTCACTCTCGGTTCATCTTCACAAGAGAGCGATCAACGCTCCCCAATGTGGGACGACCAGAAAGCGCCATCGCAATTTCGAGCTCTGCGCGCAGCAGCTCCAACACATGGCTTACCCCCTCTGCTCCGCTTGTCGCAAGCCCCCATAGAACTGGGCGTCCAACCAGGACAGCGCGTGCTCCCAGGGCTAGCGCTTTCAGTATATCGGTGCCACGGCGTATCCCTCCATCCAGGTAGACTTCGCAGCCCCCATTGGCAGCTTCGACGACTTCAGGTAATGCCTCGATACTCGCAGTAGCAGTATCAAGCTGACGACCGCCGTGGTTGGAGACAATGATGCCGTCTACTCCATGCTTGACAGCAAGTACGGTGTCCTCCGCCGTAAGAATACCTTTGAGAACGAGTGGAAGAGAGGTTAGCGACCGCAGCCAGGCCAGCGAATCCCAGGTGAGAGGCATGACATCCACAGCAGCTTCTGCGTTTGTGAAGTTTGCCTTTTGTGGTGAACGAAAGCCGCTGCGAATTGAGCGCTCTTTATGTCCCCAGCGGGGCGAGTCCACAGTGACGACAAGCGCACGATAACCGGCCTCTGCGGCTCGATGGACGAGTCCTTCCGCACTGTTACGGTCATGGACGTAGAGTTGGAACCAGAGTGGGCCGCTCGCCTCTCCTGCAATATTCTCAAGACTACGAGTCGAAGAGCTACTGACCACCATGAGGGTACCTGACCTACCGGCGCCCTGCGCAGTTGCGCACTCACCGTCGAGAGAAGCGAGGGCATGGAATGCTGTCGGCGCTATCAAGATGGGCGCACTTATGGGTGTGTCGAGCACAGTAGTGCGCATATCGCAGGTGCTAACATCCACAAGAACGCGCGGTCGGAGCCGTATACGTTCGAATGCTGCACGGTTGGCACGCTGCGTCACCTCGTCATCGCTACCACTCTGATAGTAATCCCAGGCGCTCGGTTCCATCCGTGCCTGGGCGAGGCGTTCGTAGTCGAAAACATTGATTGGTTCCAATAGCACCCTCCCCTCTGCGGTCATACATTTGAAGTTATATTGCCTTTCTTGCGCAGAATCTTACCTGCCCATCGCAGCACTTCACGGACAAAATCAACAATCGATGTCAAAGCGGGAAGAGGGTCCTTCCAATCAAGGCAGTCATAGCCTACAGGGCTGAAGAAAGAAAGGCAGAAGTCGAGTATTGCCCTGGCCGGTGGGGTCACATCCCGCTCGGGTATCCCTTGCTGCCGCGAAGTTGATAGCGATGTCGCCACATTGAGGATATCGCCTTTCAAATAGCGCAGTCGGCCACCCACAGGATAGCTCTTCACCGTATCTATCTTCTCCCCGCTTGCCCATTGATAAAGGAGATAGGGGAAATCGACCCTTGAACGTACAGCGAGTTCCGTTGATGCCCAGAGACGCGGATTGATCTCCATCAAATAGGGATTTCCAGCATCATCACGCCGGAATTCTACTTCGGCGCAGCCCTCCAGTTCGATTTCGCGTACGAGACGTTCGGCCTGACCACCAATATCTGGCGGGACGGCAATACTCTCACGCAGAGCTGATTCGCCACCCACGATACGCATGTGCCGCTGAGCGTAACTTGCATAGATTTGACCAGATGCATAGAAGAGACTTATGGACTCGCGCCTGCCTGAGATGAATTGCTGGAAGAGCATCGTTATCCCAAAGCCCTCCAGTTCTTCAACGACATGCCATGCCTCCTCAGGGGTGGTCACCAGCTTAGACGCCAGTCGCATACCGTGTTGCTTGTCCCATGCCCATGACTCCGAGGGTTTGATAACTGCCGGTAAACCAATCTCACGCAGCGCTTCTGCTACCTCGCTCACCACCTTCACGTTCACTACCCTGGGGATACTTATCCCCAGCTTTTTAGCAGCCTCCAACGTTCGCTCTTTATTGATGGCTATTCCCAGGGCGGGTTCTCTAGCCAGAGCAACCCGTGTCCGCTGCTCAACTTGCTTACGATAGCGGCGAATCAATGCCAGGGTAGCGTCTGATGAAGTGATGAGTACACATGCACCGCTGTGGTCAAGCAACTGCTCCAGGTAATGAAAGTACGCTTCTGTTCCCTCATCTGCCGGGCAGATAAATGCTTGCTGGCACCAGCGTGACGTGAATGTGGGTAATCCACCAGAGCTTCCTACTGCTGCAACTCGCAGCCCTCGCCTACCGAGCGAGCGCACGACAGCCAGCGATTGCCGCAACCTGGCATCAAGCACCAGCGCGTCATATGTTACTTGACGTATTGCAAATTGTGAGTCCCAATATGCGGACTCCTCACCCTCCACAGGTAACTGGCCGGGTGCAACTCGAATTTTGTCTAAAGCTTCGCTCACTATAGAGTACCTCTTCTCTAACGAATATCATTCCCTGAATCAGGCAAGTCAGCTTCTGCCATCATGGCATCATGCTATTGCAAGTTGTTGACTCTGCCGCATAGCCATTGCCATGTGGTCTCACGTGGCCGATGCTCCTACAGTACCGCGTAATCAGCATACCTAATGCCTGTTGAGATGCAGTTCAGAAAGAGATGTAGATTTGGTAGCTCTTTCGCGTAGTTTGTGTTGATGCAGTACTTTGCTTCCAGACTCTAGAAACAGGATATATACCTGGAACGAGGAGATTATCCACTTCTCTACCACGATGTTCACCACGTCTATACCATTTTGAGTTACCCTCATTTAGGAAGTATTTAAGATGAGGAATTATCGCAACCTCAGTTAAGGTTGCCCTTAAGGGGATCGAAGAGGACCCTATGATCAATGGCTCACTTGATGATTCTCAGCTGGATGCAATTATTAATAAAAGAATGTCACGTCGTGCTGTCTTGCGTGATCTGGCAGGACTCGCTCTCGCGGGAGGAAGTCTTACGTCATTTGCCACCTCGTGCGCTCTGGAATCAACAGCCCCTGCATTCGTCTCTACTCCCAGGTCCTTGACATCTGCTTCTCCCGCTGAAGGGGTTATTCCTTACACCTGTCATGGTCATTTGAGGAGTGTGACAGCGGTGGCGTGGTCGCCCGATGGCACGCGCATCGCCTCGGCCAGCGCAGATAAGACGGTACGCATATGGAATGCTGCCACCGGAGCTTACCTCTTTGCTTATACCAACCACAGTAATGTGGTAACGTCAGTGGCGTGGTCGCCCGATGGCACGCGCCTCGCCTCAGCCAGTGCCGACAAGACGGTGCAGGTCTGGCACTCCTCCAATGGCAACTTCATTTTCACCTATACCGACCATAGTAATGTGGTAACGTCAGTGGCGTGGTCGTCCGATGGCACGCGCATCGCTTCAGCCAGCGCCGACAAGACGGTGCAGGTCTGGCATGCCGCCGATGGGATCCGCATCTACTCTTACATCAAGCACACTGCCCCTGTATTGGCGGTAGCATGGTCACCCACCGGGAAGCGCATCGCCTCAGGCAGTGTTGATAAGACTGTGCAAGTATGGAATCCGACAGGTCAGACCTATGTCCTCACCTATCGTGGGCATTTCTTGCAGGTGCTCGCGGCGGCCTGGTCACCCGATGGCTTACGCATCGCCTCGGGCAGTGTCGATACGACGGTGCAGATCTGGTCTACGATCGATGGGGAAAATATCTACACGTACTGCGGACATACTGCGGCTGTGAGGGCGGTGGCCTGGTCGCCCGATGGCACGCGCCTCGCCTCGGCCAGCGATGATGGGACAGTAAAGGTGTGGAATGCCAGCGATGGGAGTCACGTTTATAGCTATCGTGGGCATACCGCTGCTGTATTGACGGTGGCCTGGTCGCCCGAAGGCAAGTATCTTGTCTCTGCTGGTGTCGATACCACTGTGCAAGTGTGGGATTCGACCAATTTTCGCCAACTCTACACCTACCGGGGACATTCCAGCGATCAGCTAGGGTTTGTGAATGCAGTGGCCTGGTCGCCCGATGGCTCACGCATCGCCTCGGCAAGCAATGATAAAACCGTGCAGTTGTGGGACGCGGGTGATGGGAGCCAGATCTACATTTATCGTGGGCATGCTGCTGCTGTAACGGCGGTGATCTGGTCACCTAATAGCAAAGATATTGCCTCGGGTAGTATCGATTCAACAGTGCAGGTGTGGGATGCGGCTAAATTCCGCCAGGTCTATACTTACTCTGGGCATACTGCGGCTGTGAGGGCGGCGACCTGGTCGCCTGATGGCATACGCATCGCCTCAGCTGGCGACGATGGGACAGTAAAGGTGTGGAATGCCAGCGATGGGAGCCATGTTTATTCCTATCGTGGGCATACTGCGGCTGTCAGAGCTGCGGTATGGTCGCCCGATGGCACACGCATCACCTCGGCCAGCGATGACACGACGGTGCAGGTCTGGAGTCCAGGGTGATTTTGAACGGTCGATCATCATTTCGGGGCTTTATTCATTACCTTTATAAAACCCTTTGCGCATGGTGAGCATCCAGCGCAGACGGGAAAAGAGACCCCATAAACCAGCCGCCTCCGCAGCCAGCACCAGCCAGTGTTGGTCTACATCCACCTCGACGCGCCGGAGCAGATAGGGATCGCTTTTTGGAGTATTGAATCCGTTGATCGTTGTGAGGGCCCAATCATAGCCAGCTTGCGGCACGGCACGGATGGCGTTTTCCCCAATATGCTGGAGCTGTCCAATCGGATAGGCGAAAGTACGTACAGGATGGCCTAATTGATGTTCCAGCGTTATGCGACTCTGCTTTACTTCGTCCTGTGCCTCTGTAGGATCAGCTAGATATGCCAGAATGGGATGATACATCGTGTGCGCACCGAACGAGACCCATCCACTCTCATCCATCTCCCGCACTTCGGTCCAACTAAGAGGAAGAGCAGGCTTCTCTTCAGAAGGCACCGATGGAGGAACTGCCAGTATCTTACGCGAGGACGCGAGAAACTTCTCACGTTCGGCAACAGAGGATGCCTGGCATAAACGAGCGAGGATAGTTTGCGCAAGCATATTTCGCTCTTCTAACTGGTCAAGGTGATAGATGCGTCCGTCAATCGTTGCCTCGCGCACCTGCGCATGTGTTGCGAGGCGATTGCCCTCTCGCCACCAAAAAAAATCACCGCTTTCAATATAACCTGGAATGAGAAAGATGGTGAAAGGAATCTGCATTTCGCACGCAAGCGCAAAGCCGTGTGTATAGTTATCATGGTACCCATCGTCGAAGGTCAGCGCCAGCGGTGTACGTCGATCATGCAATCGCTTCTCATTCTTGCATGGCATGTAGAGTTCTTCCAGCGCCGTCTCAAGATGGAGTATGCGGTAGTGGCGGCTTAGATAGAGCAGATGGCGACGCAAGTCTCCCCCGGTCGCAAGATGGTAATTGAGAATAATCAGGTGTCGCCGGGAGTGACCTGCCCACCAGCGGGCCAGCTTAACCAACCCACTATAGTAGAAGCATGCTGCAATAAACGTCGACAAGCGCTTACGCACCAAATCCTCCCCGTGTTTTTTATTGACGTGTCTGTGAAGAAGAGCATACAGACGAAGTCGGTATGCGAGAATAGAAAGTATCTTCCAACAGGATAGCATCTGCTAGTGCCGATGCCATGTTCGCGGAGGTAAAGAATTAGTGATGCCTTGCAGAAAGTAGTGTAGAAATCCTCCCTCTGAACGATTCAGGAGGAGAGGGATATACACCAGAGTACGTCTTTCACAACAGCATCGCAACTTCGTCAAAAACCAGATTCTTATACGAAAGACTGTAACCTTATGTATGATGAAGTCAGATTGTAGTTGTAGTGCTAATGTACCATAGGTTACTCTGTGCCGAACTGCATCGTAACATAGATGGATGCGAACTCTATCATCTTAGAACTACTAAGGATTAGAACTACTTAAGGATGGTTCTCACATGCAAAGTCCGTTAAATCACTATAGAGTGCTTGCAAAACGTTGGGCCTGGCTGATAATACTTGGAATAGTCTTATGCGGTGGGGGAACCTACCTTGTCAGTAAGCATTTGCGTCCTGTTTATCAAGCTTCCACGTTCATGATCCTCACTTTGGGATCATCCACCACATCACCTTACGATAGTACCTCTGCCAGCCTGGCAGCTTTACCAACGTACGCCCAGTTGCTCAAAAATCCGACTGTGCTCAACCCTGTCGTCGCGCAACACCAGGGAATGGGGATAGATCAGCTTAGCGCTATGATCACTGTGAACCCTCAGCCCAATACGCAGATCATCGAGCTCGATGTCCAGAATAGCGATCCACAACTGGCGATGCAGCTCGCCAATCAGATTAGCCAGAGCTTTGCACAATATATGGGCACGCAGTTCTCTTACCCGGCTGCTGTACGAATCTTGCCTGCCGTGCTACCGACCACTCCTGTTAGCCCTAGACCTCTGCCGTTCGCGGGTATGGGGGCATTAGTCGGCCTCGGTCTTGCCCTGGCTTTGATCGTCATCTTCGAATGGATCGATGACCGCCCGAGCAGTCCCGAAGAAGTGCAGGAATTACTCGGCGCAGATGTGCTAACGGTTATTCCCCGGCTCACGCGCAAACAGCTCGATCGAAGCCCGGAAGAGATACCCGGGTTGGCAGAGGGATGTCGTATCCTGAGCGCCAGCTTGAACGCGGCGCAGGCAATCAAACCATTCAAGCTCGTTATGATCACCAGCGCTATAGCTGGTGAGGGGAAAAGCACTGTTGCGGAAAACCTCGCGTTCTTCACAGCACTGTCGGGAAAGCGCGTCCTACTGGTTGATGCCGACCTGCGCAGCCACATACTCGATCAATACTTCCAACTGACTAATATTCATGGTCTCTCGGATGCCTTGCAGCAAGCGTGGACAGGGTCCGACATTGAACTGAACAGGCAATCGACAGAGATTCCAACCTTACAGGTCTTGACCGCTGGCAAGGCTCCCTCCAATCCAGCCGATTTGCTGCAATCGCCAACATCGGCGCAGGTTTTTGAGTACTTTAAACGGAACGAAGATTATGACTACATCATCTTTGATACGCCTCCTCTGCTGCCTGTAGCCGACGCCCAGGTGCTGGCTTCCCACATGCAGGTAACGATTTTCGTCGTCGATGCCTCAAAAACACCGCGCAAGATACTGGCGCGAGCCAGGCAGTCCTTGAAACGCATGCGTACTACTGTTCTGGGAGTGGTCATCAACAAGAGTAAGTGGCCGGATAGCAGCGAAATTCACACATATCTTAGCGAGCTCTACCAGCAGCAAGCCAGAACCAGAACGCATACTACGCTGGCTGTGTCTCCTGAAACACCGCTCCCGCGGGGGCTGGAGCGACCAGCTGTCGATAAAGAGGAGACGGTGACCCTTCCGCGGACGAGCGACTCCCTGTCCGGCAAGGAGTATTAATGCTATGGTTCACCCGCTACTTGAGAAAATTTCCGCAAGATCCTTGCGCGTCGGGATTATCGGTCTTGGTTATGTAGGGCTGCCGCTCGCGGCTGCATTCGCAGAAGCCGGTTTCCACGTCACCGGCATTGACACCGACGAGCAGAAAATTGCTTCGGTCAATCGCGGTGAGAGCTATATCCCTGATATACCTGGTAGTAAATTAAAGGCGCTTATCGATGCAAAAAGCATGTGTTTTACCAGCGACTACGCTGCGCTGGACGACATCGATGCGGTCAGCATCTGTGTTCCTACTCCCTTGCGGAAGACACGCGACCCTGATATTTCCTACATTATCTCCGCTACCCAGCAGGTGAGAACGCACCTGCATGCCGGGCAACTCGTGGTTCTGGAGAGCACAACCTATCCCGGGACGACCGATGAAGTCCTGCTGCCGGAACTGCAGTCTACCGGCCTGAAAGTGGGTGTTGACTTCTTCCTGGCCTTCTCTCCGGAGCGTATCGATCCCGGCAATCCCGATTTCGACACACGCAGCACACCTAAAATCGTCGGCGGCATTACACCTACCTGTACGGAACTCGCACAGGCTTACTACGGAGCAGCTATTGAGAAGGTCGTGCCGGTTTCCTCCACACGCGTCGCGGAGATGACCAAGCTTCTTGAGAACACATTCCGCGCCGTCAACATCGGCCTGGTGAACGAAATCGCCATTATTTGTGAAAAACTTACTATAGATGTATGGGAAGTCATCGACGCGGCGGCCACAAAGCCTTTCGGCTTCATGCGTTTTCTGCCAGGACCGGGCCTGGGTGGACATTGTATTCCTGTCGACCCGCACTATCTTTCCTGGAAACTCAAAACGCTTGATTACACTGCCCGCTTCATCGAACTGGCAGCTGAGATCAACAGCAGTATGCCGCACTACGTTGTGAATAAGATCAGCGAAGCGCTGAACGAACAGCGCCGCAGTTTCAATGGCGCGACCGTACTTGTGCTCGGTGCTGCCTACAAGCGCGATGTAGGTGATGTGCGTGAATCTCCTGCACTCGACATTATTCAGGAGTTGTTAGCTCGTAGGTCGGTAGTGCTCTACAACGACGAATATATACATTCCCTGACAGTCCGCAATTGTACGCTGCATTCACAACCGGTGAGCAGCGGCCTGCTGCAAGCCGCAGACTGCGTGGTTATTGTCACGGACCATAGCTATTACGATATTGACTGGATTATACGCGAAGCGCGCTCCGTCGTGGATACCCGTAATATGACACAAGGTTACAACGATGAGAAAATATTCCGGCTCTGAAGAGGTTTGTTAAAGAATGTCTGATACTACTCAGCCTCTTAGCGCCACCTCTGTTCGCATGATAGCTGTGCGTCTTAAAAGTGCCAATAAGCAGATTTTTCGCGCCTTGCTGAGCCTTGCCTCCGCTGCTCTGCTGGTCCGCGTATTTGGATTGCTCAATCAGATTATCGTCACAGGACGCTTCGGCGCGGGGGCCTCTATGGACGCATATTTCGTCGCTGCCGCGCTGCCCATCCTGCTGGCTCAACTGGCAGGAAGCGCTATAGAATCTGCTGTCATTCCGGTCTATGCACGGGTACGAGCGAAAGGGAGGGAGAAGGCGTCTGTACTCTTTAGTACAGTTCTGAATCTCTTACTTCTAGGTGCGGGGTTGCTCACTGCGCTGATGCTCATTTTTCGCCAACAGATGATTTACATTTCGGCTCCGGCATTGGATCCGTTCCGCGCGGGGCTTGCCGTCAGCTTGGCTCCGATCATCTTTCCTGTGCTGGTGTTGATGGTAGTAATAAGCTTGCTAGAAGACATCCTCAACACAGAGGGTCAGTTTGGCTGGCCTGCTTATGCCGGGTTAGTGGTACCACTCACGACGGCCATTCTAATCATAGCGCTGAGCAGATTCCAGAGCGTCGCCATACTCTGCATAGGTACCCTGGTAGGACTCTGCCTGCAATTCTGCATTGTTCTCCTGCGTGCGCGGCGCGCTGGACTCGTCTATCGTTTCGTTCTAGATATGCGCACTGCGGAGATCGCCTCGATTATAAAGGTGGGATGGCCGGTTCTCATTGGGGCACTCATCGGCCAGGGATCAAATCTGACCGATCAAATATTTGCCTCGTTTCTTTCGCCAGGCAATATCTCCGCACTCAGCTATGCGCTCAAACTTATCAGTGTGCCGATCGGGGTAATTTTTGTTTCCGTCGGGCGCGCCGCACTACCCTATCTCGCTCGCCAGGCAGCTATAAAGGATATGAGAGCTTTCAAGGAAACGCTGCGCCTGTATTTGTGGGCCGTAGGCATCGGTACGATCGTGCTGACTTCGTTCCTGATTGTGTTGGCACATCCGCTGGTGCAAATCCTCTTTCAACGCGGGGCCTTCTCCGCCGCAGATACCAACCGAACTGCACCCATACTGATTGGATTTGTAGCAGGCATGACACCTTTGGCGTTAGGTTTTATCATAGCGAGGGCGTTTAGCGCGCTTGGTAAGACCAAGGTGCTCCTGGGTGTCACCGCATTTAGTGTGGTTGCCAACGCCGTCTTTGACTATATCTTTGCGCGCCTTTGGCAGGGCGTTGGCATTGCCCTGGCTACCTCGGCGGTCTACGCTTGCACCCTGATCATCATGCTCTTTCTACTACAGCGCAGGATCGGTAAGCTCGATCTTTTCGTACCCCCGTCCGAGTTATTGAACGCTGTTGAGAAAATGGGCCTCGGCTTGCATCAGAAGAGGAGGCATCCCTTGCCGTTCAGCATACCTTTCAGATGGCGTCAGCAGGTCGAACGCCTCGGTATCGCGCTAATGGTCTTCGCGATCGGGGTCTTCGGCGTCTTTCAAGACGCTTTCTATACTCTGCGTGTCGCTCTTGGGTCTCTGATAGTGCTGGCCTTGCTACGCTACCGCTATGCCGTGTTGATCGCCTGGGTGATGCTCGATGTCTTCATCGGCTCAACTGTGCAATTCTTCCAGGGCAAAAATATCGATACGGGACTGACGGTCCCAACCCTGCTCCTGATAACTTTCATACCATTCAGGCAGACGCTCCAGCGCATGCGACCATTGGCATTTCTGCTGATCTACCTCTTGTGGATACTGGCCGGCATTGGAATCTCCGGCCTCGGTATAGGAACGTTCCTGACGAGCTGGCTGCTCCTCCTGGATAACGCGGCGGTGGCTATACTAACCGTAAATCTTCTCACCACGAGGAAGCGCTTATTGGGGTTGGTCGACGCCTTCCTGCTCCTCTCTGCTTTCGTTTCACTGTACGGTATCTACGGTTACATAACCAAGCAAAATGTAGTCACCGATTCTAGCAGCTCACTCTCCCGCATCGGCTCGATCTTTGGCCAGGCACCGACGGTTTTGGCTTTTTTCCTCTCCATGGTGATTCCTCTTGCGATCTATCGCACCTTGACGCTCCATGGTCTCAAGCGTGCCGGCGGCTTGATGTTGGTTCTCGTCTCTCTGATGGCGTTGGGGCTGACCCTCACACGCAGCGCTTTTATCAGTGTCCCGGTGAGTATTGTCGTCCTGATCTTCTTCCTGCCCTCGCGCAAGATGAAGGTTGGCCTGCTCGGCGGTATAGCGGCGCTGGCTGCGCTCATGGCGCTCCTGGTGAAATTCGGCAATATACCGATCTTCGAACGCTTCTTCAGCCAGGATATTACAACGCTCAATGGGCGTACCTACATCTGGCAGGCGCTACTCGACCGTTTTGACCCGACAAGACTGCTGGGCTACGGCCTTAACGCCTCCAACAACTTGTTGACCAATCTGCGCGTGGGTTTTGGTGGAGGTGTGATCGGTTCCGCGCCGCACGATCTCTTTCTGGGGGAACTCTATGACCATGGCATCATCGGGGTGACTCTGCTCGTATTGACCCTCACTGCGCTGGTCATCGCCTTGATCAGCGGAGCACGAAAAACTTGTGGCGAACAGCGCACATTGTTCGCAGTGGCACTGGCCGTCTTTGTCAGCGTCTTACTCCAGTCTATCGATTCCAATGAGATCTGGAACCAGGGAATAGGTATTTACTTCTGGATCATTATGGCGTTGCCATTTGCTCTCTGCTGGTCCGCACCAAAGCAATCAACCGGGGACGATGAGCAAACTCTTGATAACGATGCGACAGAACCGCGCCTGCCGGTAGTCCAGGGGAAAAAAGGCGGCGAGATACTCGTCACGGCCCAAAGGGACAAGAAGTGAGATTTTCAGTAAGGAGTGACTTTGTGAAAGATCGAATTCGGGTCTGTTATGTTTCCTTCTCATTCTCGCCACTCGTTGGTGGGGCTGAGGTGCGAGCGGAAAAGCAGGCGCGTCGGCTTCAAGCTCTCGGACATGAAGTGATTGTTGTCACACTGCGGCACGATAAACGCTGGAAGCGAACGGAGATGCTTGACGGCCTACCAGTCATACGCGTAGGCGGCATCTATAAACGAGGGCAGCTACGGATCGGCAGGCTCGGGCATTTACCTATCTTTATCACAATGTTTCTGACGCTCTGGCGAATGCGCTACTCCTATGAGGTGATTCACGCCCTCCAGTTGTCTCCGGCTGCCGCATTTGCCGGCAAATTTCTACGTAAGCCAGTTATTCTCAGCGTCCAGTGCGCGGGGCCAAGCGAGACGCAACTTAAACAGCTTGAGCGGGGAGCGAGACTGATGGTCGACACCTTGACAGAGACATCTTTCCTGATGGTCGATACCAGGGACTGGGCGGCAGGTGCGGGTGATATCGCCCATTTTCCTCAACTGGCATTTGGCAACTTGATGTTAAGCTTCCTGCGTAAGTCAAATGCATCTTACCAGATTCTCAGTACTCGCAGTTACTCCTATCTCACCTCGCATGGGTTTCACTCCGGTCAGATTGTGCATATTTCCGGCAGCGTCGATACGGAGAAGTTCCAACCATCTCTTGAGCGGCGACCTGATCCTGCGAAGCAAGAGCGCGATATCATCTGCGTGGCGCGCCTGGATTATGCCAAGGGAGTCGATGTGCTATTGCACGCGTGGGGAAGGATGATACGCGAACCCGCCGGGTTGCGCGCATACCTGAAACCCAGGCTGCGCCTGGTGGGCGACGGTGTATACAGGGCGCAAATGGAACGTATTGTTGCGGAGCTGCGCATCCAGGACAGCGTGGAGTTTCTCGGATCGCGTGCCGATGTAGTCGATCTCCTACAGCGATCCTGGGGCTTCGTACTGCCTTCTCGCTGGGAGGGCATGTCCAACGCCTTATTGGAAGGGATGGCATGTGGCCTACCCTGTGTGGCAACGCGCGTGAGCGGTAGCGAAGACGCCATCAGCGATGGCGTCAACGGCTTGCTGGTGGAACCGGAGCAACCCGCTGAAATGGCCCTGGCCCTGCGCCGCATCATGGAGGACGCTGACTTCGCACAGCGATTGGGCCGGGAAGCACGGGCAACGGTCGTGCGCGATTATCAGCTGGCCGCTGTTGTCGAGCAGTGCCTGGGGCTTTACCGCCGCCTTCTCACCGGAGAACAAAACGTTTTACCCCTTGTGTTAGAAAGAAGGGGGAATTGATGATCATTCCACGTATTTACATCGTTATCGCTACCTTTATCCCATCGGTCGGCGGGGCTGAAAAACAAGCCTTTGCACAGAGCCGCAGTTTGCTGAAGAGGGGCTATGAGACGACTGTTATTACATTCCGCCACGATAAGGCATGGCCCCGGCGTGAAGCGATAGAGGGCGTTCCGGTTATTCGTGTGGCTGGTAGGCTGCTGATAGATCGGTGGAAGCTACCCAGGCTACTCCAAAAAATGGCCTACCTGGCGGCTGTGCTGGTTATGGGCTGGACGCTATGGAGATATCGCAAACGCTACGACGTCTTACACGTCTACGGCCTCAGCTTACTGGCATTATTAGCAGCATTGGTGTGCCGGTTGACCGGTAAGCGACTGATTGTCGCGATACGTTCCGCAGACTCTGGTAGGTTTACAGAATCGCACGACGGGGCATCATTGATTGCCGGGCCGCTTGACGCCACAACACCATGGCTGCTGGTCGATGAACGGCTGCGGGCCAATGGGCGAGTTCACGTTAGCAGCGATTTAGAGGGCCTGGAGCGCATGGGAAAACCCATCGTACACTTGACACGTCTTCTACTCCACAGCACACGTGCCGTAGTGGTCGTGCTCAGTTCGCGTATGAAGGTCTCCCTTGCTGACCATAACTTTATCCTGCCCGGTGTACGAATACGATTGATCCCTAATGGAGTGGATATCTCGCATTTTATCCCTACCCCTGATGATCCCTCTCGTGATGAGCGAGCTCAGGTGGTTGTCTGCATCTCTGGAATGCGCTACGAGAAGGGCATCGATGTTCTGCTGCAGGCATGGTACCTGGTACAGCAGCAGGCCCCGCAGGCGCGGCTGATCATTGTGGGACGTGGCTCTCTCCAGCCGCAGCTTGAGCGTATGGCGGAGACGCTCGGTATCGCTGACAGCGTAGAATTCACGGGTATGCAGAGTGACGTGCTGGCGCAGCTGTATCGAGGCGACCTGGCGGTGCTCCCCTCGCGTTGGGAAGGTATGCCCAATGCCGTCCTGGAAGCAATGGCCTGCGGTCTGCCCTGCGTGGCGACGCGTGTTAGCGGCAGCGAGGATATCATTGAGCACGGCGTCGATGGTCTGCTTGTCGAGCCTGAAGACTACCAGGACATGGCGCAGGCGCTGCTTACCCTGCTGTGTGATCCGCTGTTGATTCAGAAGTATGGGCGAGCTGCCCGCGAGACGATCGAGAGGCGCTATTCGCTTGAACAAATTATGGATAGATATGTAGAGCTTTATCAAAATATGGCGGGTGATCCCTGTCAGGACGCAGAAGATACACCGCGCTCTGAAATCGGGCAGAGGTCATCGTAGATATTGGAAAGGACGGGACACTATGTGCGGGATAGTCGGATTTATCGACGTCGAGCGCAGCCGCGACAATGCGGAGCAACTTATAGAGAGCATGTGCGAGGTCATTCGCCACCGCGGGCCAGACGAACAGGGAATATGGGTGGGTGATGGTGTAGCACTGGGCATGCGCCGCCTTTCGATCATAGACCTCGCTGGTGGGCATCAGCCCATTTTTAGCGAAGATGAGAGCGTCCTCGTTGTCCTCAACGGAGAAATCTATAACTACCGTGAGTTGCAGCAAGAACTTCGAGCGCGCGGCCATCGCTTTCGCACAGATAGTGATACCGAGACCATCGTACATGCCTACGAAGAGTACGGTGATGACTGCGTCGGGCATCTGCGCGGCATGTTCACTTTCGCCCTCTGGGATAGGAAACGCCAACGGTTACTGGCCGCGCGCGACCGTTTCGGCAAGAAGCCTCTGAATTACTACTGGGATGGACAGAGATTGTTCTTTGGCTCTGAGATAAAATCCATCCTCGAGGCCAGTATTCCACGCGAGGTCAATCCTATTGCCCTCGATGAGTACCTGACGTTTGGCGTTGTCCTCACGCCGAATACCCTCTTCAGTGGTGTCTCGAAGCTTCCTGCAGCCCATATCCTCGTCTACGAAGATGGACACATCAGCATGAAACGTTACTGGGAACTTCCTTTCAGGCCGACCTGCCAGGACGATGAAGCGACGGCCGTCGAGCGTACGCGCGCGCTCCTGAAAGAGGCGGTGCAGGTTCGTTTGATGAGCGAGGTGCCGCTGGGCGCATTTTTGAGC
>DATGGW010000145.1:0-2850 GCA_035308345.1 Ktedonobacteraceae bacterium
CACGCCTCCAGACCCGGCAACCCCTTCAGGCACAAAGACCGCGTGAATGTCCCGCGCCAGTAGCGCCTCTTCTACTTCGGAGCGGGTGGGATAGTGCTGGCCTGTAGTGCCGGTCGCGATGGGGAGACGGCGGTAGGCATGGATGAATGCCAGCGCTCCCGGACGAGCAAGAGGCAGGGCGCGTAGCACTTCGCTCATTTCCAGCGAAACGAGGATATCCGCTTCTCCCTGCGGGATAGCGGGGCTGGCGGAAGGGCCGAGGCGGATGTGACACATGCCGGAGCCACCCAGACGCGCCAGGCTGACGCGGGAAAGCACTCGCACCTCCTCACCAGCTTTTTCTGCCGCCATCGCCAGCATCTCCATCAGCGTCAGCGTTCCCTGTCCTCCAATGCCTTGTAGCACAATATTCACGGTCTTCATAGTCTTCGACATTGTTTGTGATATTTCCTGGGTTGGGGCGTGATCGATCACACCCGTAGATAGTTTATTTCGGTTGTGGCAACTTTCTGCGGTTCGATTGGCCTTCTAGCTGTTGAATGGACTGGACGGGTTCGATGATGGTTCCTTCTTTCCGGTCGTCTACCTGCACGATTCGTATCTCGCCCATGAACATATGGGCATTGATTTCCAGGGTGGCGGTCGGCTCCTGCGAACCATAGGGAGCGTTTGGATCAGGACCTGGCAAATTTTCCTCGTGAGCCATTATGCAAATGCCGCCTTTTTTCTCGCCCATGGCATCAATCTCGCCCAAACATATGAATGCTCGCACGATCACATGGACTGAACGCGGCACTTTGAGGACTACTTCGCCCATGCCCGCGAAGACATTGAGCGTGCCGTACTGAGGGATCGTCGCCAGACTCAGGTCGAGAACCATTTCGCCCATCCCCAAAACTGCCAGGGTTTTTTGCGCCAGTCGCCAGGGGCGTTTGGTGCGTTTGGTTTCACCCATGATGCAGACGATGCTTTGCGATTGCTGTGCTTGCATTTGCGGTACTACCTGCGGCGCCGGGCGACCTTCCAGCGCGGCAAGAGCCGACATGGGGGGCGTTGGCAATTCTTGTAGAATGGCCCAGCACTCCTCTGCTTCTCTGGCCTGGAGCAGCCTGTCGAGCGTGGGTTCGAACAGTTCGTAGGCCAGTTCTCCTTCTTCGTAGCGCCTGCGCAGCTCGCGTATCGCCTCTTGTTGCGCCGGTATCAGGGGTTGTTGTTCTTGTTGTTGCATAATAGTCTCCGCAATTGGGCGCGATTATTACCTGTCTCCCAGACAGGGTGTCGGCCCTTACAGGGTGGGCGCGATAAATCGGCCCCTACGCAAATGTTTCCGCGAATTTTATTGGTTTGATGGCGTCGAATGGGCAGGCTTCTACACAGAGGCCGCAGGCTACACAGGTTGCCGTATCGATGGAGAGGCGCGGGCGCAGATCGTCTAGCGAAAGCAGCACCGATGGGCAACCAACTTTGTGATAGCACGGCGTGTCTTGGCACCCGCGTCCGGCCAGGCACAGGTCCTGATCTACCTGTACGGGTCGTTCGTGTATCAAGACGCCCTGCGTCGTGCAGGGGGCTTCGGCGATGACGACGGATACGCCCTGGTAATCGATGGCTTCCTGCAACGTCTCGATCATCTCTGTCAGTCCGTAGGGGTTGAGTCGTTTGACATACTCAACGCCGCATCCTCGCACAATCGTGGCAATGTTGGCGCGAGTACCCGGCTCACCACTTGCTTTACGTCCCGTACCGGCGTCGGGTTGCATCCCCGTCATAGCGCTGCGGCTATTGTCCAGGATAATCAGCGTCAGGTTCACACCCGACTGTACCGCGTTGAGCAGACCTGCCACGCCATTGTGATAAAACGTCCCGTCGCCCATCGCCGCCAGGACGGGTCGCTCGATACCGGCATACTTGAATCCCTGTGCAATGCCGATGCTGGCGCCCATCGAAACTTCTGTCCAGCAGGCGTCCAGTGGCGCGTTCATGCCGATGATCGTGCAACCAATATCGCCCGTCGTAATCACATCGTCCCGCTCATAACCCAATCGTTCGATGGCTCGATTGAGCGCGTAGTACGTCATACGGTGCGGGCAACCAGGGCAAAATTCCAACGAACGCGGAGGAGCAGCGATGATGGGCAAAGGTTTTTTGCCGTTCGAGTTGCTGGTGATGGTGGGGGACGCGGATACAATGATTGGGGATACTAGCTTTTGAACGGCCTTTTTCACCAGTTCGATGGTGTAGTCGCCGACTCGTGGCAAGAGACCGCTGCGTTTGCCCAGCACTTTGATACGTAAGCCCGATTCAGCGATGAGAGCGAGCAGTTGTGTTTCTATGATTGGCTCTAGCTCTTCCAGGACGAGGACGGTATCCAGTTGTGCAAGGAAGTCGCGCAGCCCTTCTTGTGGAAGAGGATAGACGCCGCCCAGTTTATAGATTGCGACGTTGTTCAGCGAGAGCAATGCGTCTTGCTGCAATTCCTGGAGATAGGTGTAGCTCACACCCGCGACGACAATGCCTCGTCGTTGAGTCTGCGGGGTATTCTCGATTGCAGGAGAAGGTGAGGGATACAATGCATAATTGATACCTTCTGTCTGCTGGAAGAGCGAGCCAGCCTGATCGAGGCGAGTGATGGCATCGGCGTGCTGGTCGCGGCACCACTGGGGGACGGCTTTGGTAAATTTGGCCAGGTTGCGCTCAAAGTGAGCTGGGAGTTCGGATAGATGCGTCTTGCTTGCACTGCCTTCGAGTTTGCCAACCTTCATGGCCGTAATGGCGTTTGCCACGGCGGTCGTTGACAGTAGCATCACCGGTGCGCCAGTCTGTTCCGAGACCGCAAAGGCCAGGCGGGTC
>DATGGW010000146.1:0-3592 GCA_035308345.1 Ktedonobacteraceae bacterium
CCAACGACGGTGGTGCTCGATGCTGCCGGGCGTGTCCATGCAGTGAACTACGGCTTTGCCAACACACAGCGACTTCTTGAAGAGGTGGATGCCATACCGTCACTGGTTGTATCTACGATGTGAGAAGAGGATGTCAGCAACGATTCCGGGGACGCGGGCGACCATGAAGGGACATAAATGCTGCTCCCATCCCAACCCAACCCCGCTCGCCCCTACAGTGCTTTCTCCCGTATATCTGACTTCTTGTACCAGCAGTGGTCACATTTCGTCCTGATGTATTGCACTGCTGCTCCATCACTGGCCGGCTGTTCATGCTCGTGATCGCGCTCGTCTTCGGGTGCGTCATCTGGCCGGTTGATAGGCTGCGCGTAAAGTGGATGCCCCTCTGAGGTCAGGCAGCGCCCGGTGGCCAGCTCGAATTGCCAGCCATGCATGGTGCAGGTGAGCACGCCGTTCTCGATTTTGGCGAAGCGCGCCAGGTCGGCTTTCAGGTGCGGGCAGCGGCGCTGGATGCGGTAGCCGTTGCTCTCCCACAATTGTTGCACTGCCGTCTTTTCGGCGTAATAGCCCTCCGCGTATTGCAGGCGTTCGGGCGTGAGGCATTTGAAGAAGTTGTAGACGTATTCGTTATAGGCTCCCTTGCGCTGTGCCTCGAAGCGGCAGGAGAGGAAAACCTGGTTAATCCAGTCCTCTTCGTGATGGATGATGCAGTACTCGAGCAGAGCGCGGTCAATATGGAAGCGGTAGTCCCATTCTTCATCGTTCCAGGCGTAGACACGGCGCGTATGGAAGTCCAGCACAATTTGCTGCACGTCGCAGTCGATGAGCACGCGCCCATTGATGCCTACCGCCGTCAGGTCTGCCTGCTCCATCAGAGGTTCGAACCAATCGCGTATCGAGGCCAGGATATCTACCTGCCCGCGCGGCCACGATGCCTTTTGCGCGTCGATCACCGGCTGCTGGCGCACCCTATAGCGTTCCAGGTAGGCGCGTTTGCCGGTGAAGATAGCCTGCACCTCGTCGTTGGGCAGTGGATTCTCGATGGTAAAGCCTTCTCTGGTCAGCATACCAACGCTGCCGGGGATCATCAAGCGCCCATTATCCAGCCCGTTGGCCTGCATATACTCAATGAACACAGTCTGGTCGGGAAAGGTATTGGCGGGGTTGCGGTCGAAGTCGTTGAAACTGAAGAGATGGTCATCCAGGAAACAGGGCGGCCCAGCCGATGGCACCACGAAGTTCGCGTCTATCTCTTTTATGTAACGCAGCGCGCGCGCCATCTCATTTTCGCGTTTCTTGCGGCCCAGCGCCTGCAACATCTTCTCCGGGAACTGGTAGACCATGGGGTACCAGATGGCGCCTGAGAATTGCACAAAGTGCGCGTCAAAAGGGCCGAAACTATTGAGCAAGTCCAGGTCCATGGGACGCGAGTCGTTCTGGTTTAAGATGCGCGCTTCGCCGTCATCCAGCATCATGGTCGAATCGCCCAGGGGGCCGTCGATGGGCGCGACCATGGCCATCACCATGAAGCGCAGCCCGTCCACCTCAACTGGCCGGGTATTCTTCGTCTGGATGAACTTTGTGAAGCCCAGCCCGCGCAAGCTCCGTTCCAGCAGGTCCAGCGGATAGTCAGGTAGGATAACCACAGCATCCTTCCAGACATGTTCTTTTAAGAACTGCGGATCAAAGTGGTCGTGGTGCATGTGCGAAACATACAGGTATGTAGGCCGTGACAGTTTTTCGCGGTCTATCTCTTCATTGCTGGGAAACGGGAACCATGAAGCGAAGTACGCCGGGTTAAACCAGGGATCGCAGAGAATACTTCCATGCCGGGTTTCAATAAAAATGCCAGCCTGTCCGAGGAACGTAATCTTCAACGTGCGATCTCCTTTAGTTGCATGAAAATGTTGCACAAAATTTTTCTTGTACTTATCATATCATTGTTGGCGACTGAATCAATATTCTTAGTGAATCAGCATTGCTCTTCATGGCGACCGCAAGGGATCGCCACTACTATATTAACGACGAGATCAATGGGCAAAGGAGTATAGTAGTGGCGATCCCTTGCGGTCGCCATGCTGTCGTTTCTCATTTCAAAAAGTCTAACGCCGCGCGTGACAACACCTCGACGGCGACGGGTAGGGCGTCCTCGTCGATGTTGAAGCGCGGGTGATGGAGGGGATAGTCGGCTCCTTTTTCAGGGTTGTTCGCGCCCACAATGAAGTAGCATCCGGGTACGGCGTCGAGGAAACAGGCCATATCATCGCTGGTTGTACTCAATACTTCCTCGCTTTCGTCCAGGCCTTTTTCTCCGACAGCGGCAATGGCGGCGTTGCGTACCACTTCGGTCATGGAGGAGTCGTTGACGCAGGGTGGGCAGCCATCGATGATCTGCACATCGCATGATCCGCCCAGCGCGCTTGCCATGCCCGACGCGACCTCGGGGATGCGGCGTAACAGTTTGGTGCGGTGTTCCTTCGTGAAGGAGCGCATAGTGCCGTGCATCTCCGCCGTTTCGGGGATGATGTTAAAGGCGGTTCCGGCCTGAATCTTGCCGATGGTGATGACTGCCGGACTGAACGGCGAGGTCTCGCGGCTGATGAGCGTTTGCAGTGCGGTGACGATGAAAGCTGCGATGACGATGGGGTCAACCGTTGTTTCGGGCATGGCGGCATGACCACCCTTGCCTCTGACAGTGAAGATGAGCTTATCCGCGCTGGCAAAAACCGGTCCTGAGCGCACGCCGACGCGCCCAAGCGTGTAATCACTGATGAGATGCAGGCCAATCACACCGTCAACATCCTTCATCACGCCCTCTTTGACCATCGGAGCGGCTCCCGCAACGGTCTCCTCGGCGGGCTGAAAGACGAATTTGACGTTGCCTGACAATTCATCTTTGCGTTTCGTTAAAATATCGGCGACAGCTAGCAGGATCGAGGTATGCCCGTCATGTCCGCAGGCGTGCATTTTGCCATCCGCCCGCGAGCGATAATCGATCTCGTTCAACTCGTAGATGGGCAGCGCATCCATATCGGCGCGAATGGCGATGGTTTTTGCGCCGGGCTTGCTCGCGCCGCCGCGTAAGAAGCCAACCACGCCGGTTTTCGCAACGCCTGTCTGCACCTCCACCCCCAGTTTTTGCAGGCGCTGTGCTACAATACCGGAGGTGCGTACCTCTTCAAAGGCCAGTTCGGGGTGCTCATGCAGGTCGCGGCGAGTGGCAATCAAATCGGGCACAAGTTCATCAATATCAGATTTCAAGCGGTCAACTTCGGACATGGAACCTCCTGGGGACATGGGCAATATGTAAGACTTCTCCTGGTTGCATTGTATCACGTAGCAGGGAGGAGACGAGGTGAATTTGTATACAGCCGTGTTTCACCAACTCTCGACAACCGCCCATGTTTGCCCTGTCCATTTCCAGAGCGTATCCTCGGTATCTACACTGGTACTGGGCAGGAACGAGGTGAGTTCAAAGACTGTATGCAGGCGCGCGTCATAAAAGACCTGGCCTTCCTCGACAGCCGGGCCGGTCGCGTTTACCTCGGTCCAGTTGAGGCCGTTCCACGTCCAGTCCGCCTGCGTCCAGTAG
>DATGGW010000147.1:0-2671 GCA_035308345.1 Ktedonobacteraceae bacterium
GCTTCGTCACACTCGCTCAGGTCTGCACTGGTCTGCCATCTGGCACCGGCGGCATCTGTCCGTGACCCGCTGTCTCTTTATAATCCTCGTATAGTCTCACCTGGCGTCCAGTGGACGCCAGGTGAATTATATCTACCAACTTGAGTTAACTGGTGATATACTAAGTTCAGCTAAATCATTCCAACGCTCTTATTTAGTTATTAGATTGGAGGATCGAATGGCTGATAATATTACTCCTTCGGTCGGCGAAACTGCCTATCCAGCGCCAACGTCGCAAAGCGAACCCGTGCTGCGTTTGCGAGGCATCAGCAAATCTTTCGGCGCGGTTCGGGCTTTGTCCGGCGTCGATTTCGAGGTCTCTGTCGGCGAAGTGGTTGGTCTCGTCGGCGACAACGGCGCCGGTAAATCGACGCTTATCAAAGTCATCAGCGGTGTTGGGCCTGCCGATGAAGGTGAGATATTTGTTGAAGGGCAGCCCGTTAGAATTGCTACCCCGCAAGCTGCTACACGCCTGGGCATCCAGACAGTCTACCAGGACCTCGCGCTGTGCGATAACCTGGATGTGGTCTCGAACCTCTTTTTAGGACGAGAAGAGAAAACCTCCTTTGGCAATCTCAAAGTGAACAACATGGAGAGACAGGGGTTGGAAGTCCTCCGCACACTCGATGTTAAACTTCCTTCCATTCGCTCAATTGTCAAGAGCCTTTCCGGTGGACAGCGACAATCGATCGCGGTCGCAAAATCTATCCTGCGCAACGCAAAAATCGTCTTGCTCGACGAGCCAACTGCCGCGCTTGGCGTCGCTCAGACGCGCCAGGTGCTCCAACTCATACGCCGCCTGCGCGAGCAGGGTCTGGCAGTCGTCGTTATTTCGCACAACCTGGCCGATGTGTTTGAAGTGGTGGATCGCGTCATCGTCCTGCGACTTGGCAAGCGCGTCGGCACTTTCAACGTGAAGAATACGACGCCGGAGCAGATAGTGTCAGCGATCACGGGCGCTGAATTTGGTGAACTCTTAACCACAGAAGCAAATGGCAATTCAGGAGGACATTGATCGATGAGTGATACCATCGAAAACACCCCGGATAGCGGTACAGCTTCCGGTAAAGCGCCAGCCGTCATGGCTGAAAAGGTCGAGGTACCCGAAAGCAGGCAGAAGCAAACCATAGGTCAACTACTGCGCAATGATCTTGGCTTTATTCCGGTATTGATTACGCTGATCATCGTCATGGTTTTCTTCCAGGCCACTACAAATGGCCTCTTCTTTTCACCGCGCAACATCTCAAACTTATTTTTCCAAACAGCCACCATCGGCCTTGTTGGTCTTGGAGTTATTCTGGTGCTACTGCTTGGAGAAATTGATCTCTCGGTGGCGGCTGTCAGCACACTCTGTGGTGTAATATTGGGCGTGCTCTCGGAGCGTCTCGGTGGCGGCCTACCACCCTGGGTATCCATCCCAGGCGCGCTGCTGGCAGGCGCCTTGATCGGTTTCCTCAATGGCTACTTCGTTGCGGTGCTGCGCATCCCTTCGTTCATCGTCACGCTGGCAACCTCCATCACCTATTCAGGCTTACTGATTACACTGCTTGCTGGTCAGGCCACGCTGGAAATTCAAAACACCTTTATCGACAATATCGCAGGTTCCCCTACCAGCTACCTGCCCGATTACCTGGGAATAGGGCTGCCGACAATAGCTGTTTTGCTGTATGTCCTCAGCTTGATCATCAACTATCGCAAGCGCAAAAGAATAGGGTTGAGTAATCCAGGGGTGCCACAATTTCTGGTACAGCTCATTGTTCCCATCCTTGTGGTCGAGGGCGCGGTCGTCATTTTTGAAAGCTACAACGGCGTTCCCTATTCAACTGCGATTCTCTTTGGCGCGATCTTACTTTTCTGGATTATCCTGACGAAAACTCCTTTCGGGCGTCATATCTACGCCGTCGGTGGCAACAAGGAGGCGGCGCGCCGCGCCGGTATCAACGTCGTGGCTATCCAACTGATCGTCTTCACACTCTGTTCGCTGCTGGCGTCAGCCGGGGGCATCATCGAGGCATCGTATACCACTTCCGCCTCATCTCAGGTTTCCAACACATTGCTGCTTGACGCTATCGCTGCGCCTGTAATCGGCGGCGTCAGCCTCTTCGGCGGCATAGGCTCAGCCTGGTCGCTGGTGCTGGGCATGCTGATTATCGGCAGCCTGGCAAACGGCCTCGCGCTCAAAAACCTGGGAGCCGATACCGTGCAGATCGTCGAGGGCATAGTGCTGATAGTTGCCGTTACCGCCGATGCGGTTATTCGCAGATTGCAGGCGCGCACGGGCCGCTGATTGCGTTACTCCTCGATTGCTGCGATATACTTTGAGGGCGACCGCGAGGGTCGCCCTGCTTCTTGTGCCGGGGAGCCAACAGGCGCTCATTGAACGATTAAGGAGAAATTCTCTTCAAATTTAAACTTGTATATGCTATTATGTTTCTGACAAGCGACATCCTATCCTACACCGCAGCCTACGTATTATCCTTCGCCGCAACCGACTCTTTGCCTCAATGTTGGCCCTCGATCGCTCACGCTCTCAGGCATTCAGGGCCAGAGCTATTCGAATAAGCAGTACATTACGATCACTAACTGTTCTAGCGCCGCGGAGACATGGACATCCTACCAGAAGACGCAAGAC
>DATGGW010000148.1:0-4696 GCA_035308345.1 Ktedonobacteraceae bacterium
TATGCCAGGATGAACGCCATCCCGGCCAGAACCAGAAGATGCTAACTTATGCGGATAAGAGACACAGGTGTTCCTTTTGGAGGAGGCAAACTGCCTCGATACGATTTTCTCTACTATAG
This sequence comes from Ktedonobacteraceae bacterium, assembly GCA_035308345.1. GTDB lineage: Bacteria > Chloroflexota > Ktedonobacteria > Ktedonobacterales > Ktedonobacteraceae > CF-113. The sequence continues at coordinate 120 of DATGGW010000148.1, forward strand.
CATATGGGGAGCCAAAATACCAAAGTTCTCCCGGAATTCCCTCACTTTCCACCGGTTAGGGGAGTCCTACTAATCTAGCCGCTTATGCAATAAATGAAGAAAAGTGTTGTACTCAGTTCATGAAAAAGGTATGATATGAATGAAAATAAGGCGTTAATGCGGGGATATTTGCATCGCGAGGGTAGTTTATGCCAAACAGCATAGTTGTCGTGGATGACGACAAAGAGGTGCAAGAGATTGTCACTTTCGCGCTGAGACGGAACGGATATCAAGTTGCGATGGCCAGTAACGGGCAACAGTTGCAAGACATACTCGCGGCTCAAACGCCGGACTTGATTATACTGGATGTGATGATGCCGGGTCTTGATGGTTATCAGATATTTGGCAGCCTGCGCAATAATCCGGCAACGCAGCATGTGCCAGTGATCATTATGACGGCTCATGCCGAAGATATTTACGAGCGCATCAGCATTGACTTAGGCGCAGCAGTGCATATCACCAAGCCATTTCATCCACTTGAACTGGTAGATAAAGTGCAGGCATTGCTTCAATCAATCCCAGGTGAATGAGAGAATATTGGTTGTGTAAACACTTGTCTCTGAGCTTAGAAATTGGTATCATGTTATCAGAGAGTTCTGGCGAGTTCAAGGAAGAGAACTGCAATGCCAAATAAGTACGAGCGCGAAATTGAAGAAATCCTGCGCCACCTGGATCAATCGGCCCCAAAGGCTCGTCTGGGCCAGCGTATCCGCCGCAAGTCAGTTGCGCGTGTACGTGGACAGAAACGCAGCCTGCCATCTTTTAATTTCGGCTTATCCGAGTGGTGCCTGATAATTGCCTGGGTTGCCGCGCTGATTGCCGGTGGCTGGGCCTACGCGCATCAATCGATTTCTGATCCGGGGACCAATATAATCACGGGAAGTATCGCGTTAGTGAGCGTCTTCTGCCTGTTGATGGTGGTTGTTCTGGCATTTCTGCCTCAGTCGCGCTATCCCGGACAGCCTGCGCGCACAGGGAACGTTACACCGATGCGCCGAAACCCCTTGAGCAGCCTCTCGACGCGCTGGAATCTCTTTCTACTCAAGCTGCGTTACCGCCGCAGGAAAGACCATTAGCGCTTGACACTTCGCTTCAAGCGTGCTATAGTGCGCGTACATCAAAGCAAGGTAGTTGTTGATGATTTGACGGGGTGTGGCGCAGTTGGTAGCGCGCATGGTTTGGGACCATGAGGTCCGCGGTTCAAGTCCGCGCACCCCGACCGGTTCAATACCACCCATCGTCACCTTGCATAAGCGGGAGTAACTCAGTGGTAGAGTTCCTGCCTTCCAAGCAGGCTGTCGCGGGTTCGAGCCCCGTCTCCCGCTCTCATCTATGAACCGTCTCTTTGCAAGCGCTTCTAGCGCCAGTTGAGGACAACCAACCGGCGAGAGGAACGGCAGAGGGCGGTTTTGCTTTTGGCAAAAAGGCGTGCAGCGACATACTGCCTCACCACCCGTGCGACATACTGCCTTTTCAGGCATACGACATACTGCCTCGCCTCCTCCATCACCACGCGGTTGTTCTCTCAAAGAGAAGGAGAGAACCCAACATGACGTCACATTCGACAAAGCAACCCTCCGCTCATGTAACGGAGGCGCGTGCTGCCGCCCAGCGCGCCAAGTTAGATACCCAGGCACAGAGGCGCCGCGCTACTGAGGAAACGGCAACCAAGGCGAAACAAGCTGCGGGCAAGGACAAACAGGCCATGCTGCTCTCGAAGCGGCGTGCCAGTACCACTATAGAACGGGCCATTGCGGACTACCTGCTCGACCACGAAGGAGGCAATTCAAGCCAGAAGACCTTGCAGTGGCATCAGACTGCGCTCGGCTTGCTGCGCAGTTTCCTGGAAGAAGAGCGCGGGATTACGCTGGTAGGGGAAGTGGACGCTCCCGATATCACTGCCTGGTTTGCCTCCCTGCGCAAAACGCCTTCCAGCCGTGGCAAGATACGCTGCGAGCGCACCATCCAGACCTACGCGCGTTCGGCCCGCGCTTTCTTCCACTGGTTAGTGCGTCGCGAGACGCTCGAGCGCAACCCCTTTGACCGCGTAACCTTTCCCAAAGTCGGCAAGCCGCTCATTCGCACCATCGAACCGGAAGAGTTTGAGCGCCTGCTCGTCGCCTGCACGCCTCCTGGGGAAGTAGGCCCGCTGGCCGATCGCGCCGCTGCGCGCAACCGGGCCATCCTCTGGGTGCTCTACGACACCGGCATCCGCCTGTCCGAACTGTGCGGGCTGCGCACCGGCGACTTTGATCGCAAACACGGCCTGATCACAGTCAACGGCAAAGGCTCCAAGGAGCGACGCATCGCGCTGGGACAAAACTGCCTGCGGCACCTCTTGTACTACCTGGAGCGGCACCGTCCGAACGAGGAGGAGCTGGCCGAGTGGGGCAGCGCTGGGGAGGATCATCTGTTCCTCTCCGAGACGCGCACGCCACTCACCATCAACGGGGTGACCTTGCTCTTCGCGCGCCTGCGCAAGCGTGCTGGGATTACCGACAAGCGCATCAGCCCGCACATCTTCCGCCACACCTTCGCCATTCGCTACCTGGTGTTGGGCAACGACCCGTTTAGTCTACAGGAGCTGCTGGGCCACGAGGATATGACCACCGTCAAGAACTACATGCATATGAACGATGAGACCATCCAATCGCAGAAGCGCAAGTACAGCCCGGGCGATCACTTGCCCACCCGCATGCCCGGGCCGAGGGAGAATCGCCGGCGGGGATTTCAGGCGAAGGAGCGGGTGAGGAAGCCGAGCTATTGAGCGCGGACTGGAAGCATGCCTGTGGGGAACTCCCTGTCACATCGTGGAGCACGCAAGTGGCAGGGAGTTCCCAGTGGGAGATGCTCTCATAAGCTGATGGGAATACCATGGGCTGACTCCTGCAGCCCAACCTTGACAATGAGCGACCGTCCCGGATTCCTCATGCTGAGGCAGGTAGCGATCCTTTGTGGTATACTGTTATACAAAACAAGGAGACATAGGGGCACCTATCCATGGTAGATCAGCTACAACATGCCTTTGAATTGGCCCAGCAACAGCCCGAAGGGATGCAGCGCTATCTTGCCGAATTGATCACGCACGAACTGTCCAGCGAGGAAGTAGCCGTCACCCCAGACCTCGCCGCCGAACTCGCCACGGCGCAGGCAGAAATAGCCGCCGGAGACGTGCATGACTATGAAGCCTATCGGCGTGAACGCCTCAAGCGCAAGCGGCACTAGTGCCGTACCGGCTCCTGATCGCCAGGCAGGTAGAATAGCAGCTCGATGCCTTACCACCACAGGTCCCCATGCCCAAGCGGTTTGACCCGGCTCTGGACTCTTTCAACTGCTTGAAGTCTGGGATACGTTCTGGTAACATATCATTAAAGCGGGTAGAAGGAACTAAAGAGCATCTCTACACCTAGTGGTCGTGGAAGGCAGCATAAGCATGGCTATACAACATCAGCACAATGACGATCACACGAATGATCTCATTATCAATATCCATCCCCAGTTGCGTCGGCGCTTAACGATAGCGGCGGCACAAAGTAACCTGTCTCTGGAGGAGTACGTCGGTCGCATACTTGAACAGGTGGTTCCCCCTGAGACCATCGCTACCCAGGAACGCAGCGGACGGCTGGATCGGAGGGCGGTCGAAGACCTGAAACGGTACCGTGAAGAGATCAGGCGCACTCATCCAGGGCAGGTGTTTGAAGACTCCGTGGAACTGCTGCGCCAAGCACGTGAGGAACGATCCAGGGAGTTAGAGCAGCGATGAGCGATGCGGTGGTGGTTGACGCCAACCTTGCATTGAAATGGGTCCTGCTCGAGGAAGATTCTCCGCTGTCCATGGGGTTACTAGACAAGTGGACGGATGAGAGAAAAAAGATCATGGCCCCCGCCCTGTTTGCCTATGAGGTCAGCAACATTCTTCATCGTCAGGCTCTCACTGGCAAGCTGACGTATGATGAGGCGCTTCGAGGACTCTCAAAACTCTTCTCGCTGGGGGTCCTGCTCAATTTCTCATGGTATGAAGAAATGAGCGGGCGGGCAATCGAGTTTGCCCGTCGCTTTCATCTCCCTGCCACCTATGATGCACACTATCTGGCGTTGGCGCATCGTGAGCAGTGCGAGTTTTGGACAGCCGATGCGCGTTTATGGAATGCCGTCAAAAGCGAACTCTACTGGGTACATTTACTAGGTGAATAGGGGGTGGGGTAGTCCTGCAAGCTCTTGAGGTACTCGATGAGCTCGCCGTAGACCAGGATACTCGTGGCGGCTTCGCCGCGCCTGATCCAGGGCACAATGAGGTCAACGGCAGCCTCCCGGCCTTCGAGGTAAGCCCCAAGCGGGCCAGTATCGAGCAGGTAGCGTCTCATAGCGTGATCGGTCGGGTGGGTGGACTGTCGTGACGCATGCGGTCAAGGGCCGCTTCCATCTCGTCCCAATCCAGGTCGCTCCAAGTGCCGGCCAGGCTCACGGCTTGTTGAACCGCCTGTTCACGGACCGCCGCGTCTGCCGTGGTCTCGTCGATAAAGTAGCGGATGACCTCG
>DATGGW010000149.1:0-6085 GCA_035308345.1 Ktedonobacteraceae bacterium
GCCGAAAGCTCGGGTAGACCAATTCTGGATATCGATCCGGCATCGGCCTATGTTGGCGTGGTTGAGCAGTTGCTGGAGCGTTTATCCGCCGCGCCGCGCGTGACGACATAACTGCGCTCAACGGCTGTGTAAAATTATTTGCTTCAACGCGCAATCGGATAGCGAATGCCTGTGAAAGCGAGCGGGGTGCCTTGACACCCCGCAGCAGGAGCCATATACTACCCTGTAGTATATGTAATTCTCACTTACTTTAGAAGACGTACTACCCTTGACAGGAGGTTCAGTCGTTGGACGTAACCGATGCTGTTGAATCCATGCTTGCCGAGGGCAATGCGCCCTCGTGCCAGTGCAATGGAGGGCAACCGAAAAATTTCTTGCAGCCCTGTCTCCTGTTACTCCTCTTCCAGCGCCCATCACACGGATACGATCTGCTGGATCGGCTGGCGCAGGCCGGGTTGAGTATCGGTGCGCCTGATCCCGCGGCTGTCTATCGCACGCTGCGCCAGATGGAACGCGATGGGCTGGTTATCTCTCGCTGGGACCCCAGTTCTCATGGTCCGCCCCGGCGCACCTACGAGCTGAGTTCCGAAGGCGAGGACCTCCTGCACACCTGGGCCCAGAGTATTCGCCAGAATCGCAAGGTACTCGACCGTTACCTGACGCTGTACTCGTCCAAGATTGACCAGACCGCTCTGGATGAGCCGTCACGGGGTGAAGAAGCCGCAGCCAATCAATAGCCCGTTGCGAAGAGAATGAAGCGCAAGCGTTCTCTGGATTCTTTATCTATGGTGGAACGTATTCGTGAGTAGGACGTGTCAGGAGAAGCCACTTCGACAAGATGGAGGCCTGGCACCAGAAGAGGATTTTGTAGATGAAAGTCGCTATCGTTGGCAAGGGTGGTTCGGGCAAGACGACCCTCGCCGCAACGCTGTCGCGCCTGCTCGCCCGGCACGGTCACCCGGTCCTGGCGATTGACAGCGATCCCAATCCGAATCTGGGCATAGCCCTGGGTGTGGATGAAAAAGGGTTAAAATCACTGCAATCTCTGCCGCACTCGGTCCTCGAGCGACAAACCAACGCGGCAGGGTCGAGCGAGGTCGTCGGCCTGGCCGCGCCTATCGAGGAGATTGCCTCTGAGTATGGCGTGATTGCCCCCGACGGGGTCAAGTTGTTGATGAACGTGCAACTGGAACACGCGGGGAAGGGCTGACTCTGCTCGACACATGCCACCGTGCGTGGTATGCTGGGTCACCTGGTGGAGCAGACGCAACAACTCACTATCGTCGATATGGAAGCGTCGGTTGAGCATATGAGTCGTGGCACCCCCCGCTACGCCGATGTGCTGCTGATTGTCACCGAGCCGTACTATCGTTCTCTGGAGGCTATGGGCCGCATTGCGCCGCTGGCGCGCGAACTCGAGATCAAACAGGTCTACGTCGTGGCGAACAAGGTGCGCAACGCGCGCGACGAAGAGGCTGTCCGCCGCTACTGCGCCGAGCGCGAACTTGAAATTCTCGCCGTGCTTCCTTTTGATGAAGAGGTGCTGGAGGCGGATCAGACGGGAACTCCCATCCTCGATTCCGATCCCGAGTCAGCCTACGTAAGGGTGGTTGAGCAGTTACTGGAAAAGTTGCCCGCTGCGCACTGAATATCATTGTGTAGGCCGGAAGGAAAGAGACGAGAGCATTTCTCATCATTAAACGAGCTGGCCATCTCTCGTCTCCTTGCTCTTGTAGAGAGTTCTCGTAGTAATCCCTGAGCTTGCATCCTAGGAGATATTTCCAGTACTATATGTGATATACATATAGAGGCCGTGCGAATATGTCCAGGGACATTGAGTTTACCAGGAAGGGGCACGATCTATGGCAATGGAAACTTCGACTCAAGAAGCTAACAGCATCACAGCGCCTGCGGCTCCCCTCAGTTCAGAGCCGAGCGGTCTTACTCCGGCCATCGAGGTCGGTCGCCCTGCGCCACAGGAGCAACAGCAGCTAGAGCCTCTGAAGGGGCCGCTCACCAAAGTGTATGCCTTCTGGCTAGCTGGCATGAGCTGTGATGGCTGTACAGTTGCCGTAGCCGGGGCAACCTCCCCACCCGTCGAAGCGCTACTGGCCGGTACCCTGCCCGGCTTGCCCCAGGTGATCCTCTCCCACCCGGTTCTTTCAGTCGAGGCTGGCGAGGACTTCATGAGGGCCTATCACATGGCGTGGGAGGGCAAGCTGGATGCGCCATATGTCATTATCTACGAAGGCTCGATAGCTGACGAAAGCCTCGCCGCCGAGACGGGTGGCTACTGGTCGGCTATGGGCAGCAGCGCCATCGGAGGTGAGGGTGATCCATTTGAGGATAAGCTAGTATCGACGGCGGAGTGGGCAAAACGCCTGGCACCTGGGGCTGCTGCCGCCATTGCCATCGGCACTTGCGCGACCTGGGGCGGCATCCCTGCGGCCTACGGCAACGTGACAGGCTCGATGAGCCTGATGGATTTCCTGGGCAGAGACTACCGCAGTGCGCTCGGCCTGCCTGTTATTAACATTCCTGGCTGCTCCCCCGTTGGCGATAACTTCACCGAGACGGTTGCAGTGGTGCTTATGTTCCTGCAAGGGCTGGGGCCGCTACCGGAGTTCGATGAGCTGGGCAGACCTGCCTGGCTGTTCAACGAGACGGTTCACCGCCGCTGTGTGCGCGCCGGCTACTACGAAGAGGGTACTTTCGCCAAACACTACGGCGATAAAGAGTGCCTGGTGGAGATCGGCTGCTGGGGGCCGGTGGTGCAGTGCAACATTACCTCGCGCGGCGCGATCAACCACATGGGCGGGTGTATGAACACCGGTGGCATCTGTATCGGCTGCACTATGCCGGGCTTCCCCGACAAATTCTCACCTTTCTATAAGACTCCTCCCGGCACGATCATCTCTGGAACAGCCTCGCGCATCGTCGGGTCATTCATCCGCCCGCTCCGGCGCATCAGCCAGCGCGACCGCAACCGTGAGCGCCAGTGGGATAAGGCTGGCTCTGTGGCAAGTGGCTGGGGCCATGTCGCCGAGCCATCGGTCGGCGACCGCTTTGTGCATTTCTTCTACGATAAGCTCCAATTCCTGGGGGGGACGAAACCGGGCGCTCGTCGCAGGCCCGAGGACCGGGAACGAGAGGAACGGGCGGAACGATCGAAACAAATGAAACAATAACCAGCAAGCGAACTCGCGTGTTTCCTGTCATCAATACGCAGAAGGAGTTGCCTATGACAGACGCTCAACTCTATACTGACTGGATCATCGGTCTGATCATTGCCGCGGTCGTAGTCGTAATCGTCGCGGCGCTCCTGATCTGGATACTGGTGTTAGTACGAAGTATCTTTGCCAATGCCGTGCGCGCCTTGGATGCTGTCAAACGCATCCGCGCCAATACGCAGCCAATCTGGGCGCTACAGGATACCAACGCTGTCGGCGTGCAGTTGCTTGAGGGTGCGCAGTCGATTCGAGAGCACGCAGAGGCTGCTGCCGACGTATTGGAGAGCCACGCCGAGCCTGCTCCAACCGCGTAAGGCTGGCTATTTTTGACGGAGGTATGCCTATGCATGTACTACTTGCTGTGAGTTCCGGGGCCGTCTACACGGTCTGGTGGGTTTCAATCGCCATCTTTCTCGTCGTGCTGGTGGTGGTGGCTATCCTGCTCACGTTGATCCTTAACACGGTGCGGCGCATTGAGAGTGGCGCGTCGCAGATCTGGACAGTCGGGCAGATGGTCGCCAACAACACGGTGCAAATCCCACTGCTGATAACGACCAACCGGGTCGTCGACTCGATTCACGACGAAGCCGGGAAAATTCTGGGCGCGGCGACACGCATCCAGGAGCACGCCGAAAGCTGCTATGGCTGACCGCGCTGCGTACTGTCGCCGGTCGGCGACAAGCGAGGGGGAGAACGATGATCGTACTGCTGATGATACTCTCAGCGCTGGCCCTGTTGGCGCTGTTCGTAGCGCTGATCTATTTCCTGAAGAAGATCATCATGGTACTCGACCGCATTGGGGGGCAGCCAGATAGCTACCTTGCCAAGTTGCGCATGGGCTTGCGCGCCATCGAGGTAGAGACAGGCCATCTCCCAACCCAGGTGACAACACTCAATACGAGCCTGGCAGCCATCGGGGGCGGACTTGATGCCGTGGATGAGCGCCTGGTCGGGACGGCGACTGCCGCGATACAACAGGAGGGATGAAATCATGCTTGATGTTCCTGGTGCCGTTTACGTCCTCTGGATCATTGCCCTCGTAGTGGTGCTGCTTGTCGTGCCAATAGCCGTCTACTACCTGCATCGTTTGCTCACAGACGGCCTTCGCATCAAGCGTTACACCGCCGAAATGCTGACCGCCGGTCTGGGCATCGCCGGTAACACGCAGCACATCGTGGCGTTGGAAGACACCATCCAGGTTGCGACCGGGATTCTGAACAGGGCGGGAGCCATCAATGAGCATAGCGGGGCTATCGAGAATCTGCTGGCGAGTAGAGCGGCCAGTATGAGCGACGGCCATACACAATAGGAAGAGGGATATTTATGGCAATTGTACTTATGTGGATCACGCTGATTGTCGTTGCGCTGGTGGTTGTCGTCCTCGCCGTCTACCTGATCAGCTTTATCGTGGCTTTGACAGCCGCCAATCGCAATCTGAAGCAACTTGCCGGTGGATTGGAGCTTATCCAATCGCATACCGACCCGCTTCCGCGGGAACTGACGACAATTAATGGCGCGCTCATAGAGTTGCTGCACGGCCTGCAATCGGTGGATGGGCACCTTGCCGGAATTGTGCGCGTGTTCAAACGGTAGTCGCGAGTATGCAAGCGTTAGAAGAGGAGTAAGCGATATGTGCTTCAAGAACCTGCCCATCGAGTTCGATGAGCAAGGGCGCGCTCACCTAAGGGAGGGCGTGCGGAACCCCTACACCTACGATACCAAGTCGCTCGCGACCGAAGAAGATAGACTCCACGAGCTGCTGAGGAAGAACGGCCATATCAAGTCGGTGGAATTCGACCCGGTCACCCGCGTCGCAGGCGCGCTCTCGTTCCATACTATTGTCGATCTCAAAGAGGGCAAGGTGCTGAGCGCCAACTCGATGGCTACCCTGTTTCGTGGCTACGAGGTAATCCTCAAGGGCCGCGACCCGCGCGATGCAATTTTCATCAGCAGCCGCGCCTGTGGAGTGTGCGGCGGCGTACATGCCACCGTTTCCTCCGAGACGATGGAAATGGCTTTCGGCATCGTACCACCCCCGCTGGGCATCATTGTCAGGAATATGCTGCTGGCCCTGGAGTATCTCTACGATCATCCTCTGCATCTCTTCCTGCTGGCCGGGCCTGACTACTCACAGGCCATCGTCGAGAACAGCAACCCTGAACTGGTGACACGCGCGAAGCAGACATTAGCGTCAGGGTCTAATCTCCACGGCTACTCTACTATCGGGGCGATCATGGAAGACATGAATCCACTGACCGGCGCGCTCTACCTGGAGGCGCTGCACATGACGCGCGTTGCCCGCGAAGCCTACGTGCTGCTGGGAGCCAAGTATCCCCATCCTGAGACAATCGTCCCCGGTGGAGTGAGTACGACCGTCAACTTGCAGGTCTTCAACGAGATATACTCGCGTCTGACGCAATTCTTCGATTACTCCAAGAAGGTCGTGGCGATCTGGGATGATCTGACCGAGTTCTTCTACGATGCCAACCCGCTCTATCGACAGGTCGGCACGCGCCCCAAGAACCTGATTGATCTGGGGGTCTGGGATGACCCCGATGCCTATGATGCTTCTTACGCGCACCTCAGCGACTGGGGTGAGAAGCGCTGGGCCACTCCAGGCGTGATTCGCGAGGGCGAACTCATCACCACGCGCCTGCAGGATATCAACATTGGCATGGAGGAGTTCGTCGAGCACTCGTATTATGAAAGCTGGGACAGCCACCGCTTCAAGACCGACCCGCTGGGCGCGCCGTTGAGTCCCCATCACGCCTGGAACAAGGAGACCAAACCGCGGCCTGGTGGCCAGAACTGGAAGGAACGCTACACCTGGGATACGGCTCCGCGCTGGGACAGGA
>DATGGW010000150.1:0-5115 GCA_035308345.1 Ktedonobacteraceae bacterium
CCGCCTGAGCGCGCCGTGTTTCTCCTGCATGAAATCTTCGATTACCCTTTTAGCGAAATCGGGGTGATGCTGGAGAAAAGCCCGGCCAATTGCCGCCAGATCTTTCATCGGGCCAGGCAGGCTTTGCAGGACAAGCGCGCGCGTTTCGAGCCGCAGCCGCAGCGCCAGCGCCAGCTTCTGCTCCGTTTTCTTTCCGCCAGTCAGGCCGGGGACATGGCGGCTCTGACCAGCATTCTGGCTCAGGATGCCGTCTCCTGGTCGGATGGTGGCGGCAAAGTGCAGACGAACCTTAAGCCTATTCACGGCCAGCAAGCCGTGGCGCGTTTCTGGCTGAGCGTTACGCGCAAAATTCAGCGACCTCTGACCTTTACGCTGGCCGAGATCAATGGCAGCCCGGCCATCTTGTTCTGGGACGAGGGCAGCCTAGCCGGGGTCATGAGCCTTACCCTGAGCGTCGTGGGCATTCAGGAGATCTATGCTCTGCTGAACCCTGAGAAACTGGCCTATCTGCAAAAACAGCTCTCCGGTGAGGATCTGAGCAAAGGCCGCCACTTCTCCACAAACAGGTAAGTGTCGTAGGGGGACCATTGCGATGGGAAGAAACGCCAAAAAGTTACCAGATGGTTTCTCCGACATATACAGGCCCTTTTTCAAAACTGTTTCTTCCTCGTCTCCCTTTTTCTGATAAAAAAAGCATAAACCCCGTTTCGTCGCTTCTCTCTGGATTTTGAGGATCTCCGACGAGTGTGACCAGACGCTCCATGCGTTCAAACCCTGCTTTTTCGTAAAAGCCTGTAAGGATAGAATGAAAGAGAACGATATCTGCGTCCCCTCGCTGTTCGATGTAGTCTTTGGCGGACTGAAGCAGTTGCAATGCATATCCCTGTTTCCGAAAGGCTGGATATGTAAACACTCCACTTAATCCATACGTTTTATACGCTTCTCCTGCATGGTGAAGAACGTCCCAAACGACTTCTAAACGACTCATCAGAACTCCCTCTTCTTCGAGAAGAAAAGTTACTGGATGCAGTTCTGGCTTGCTCGTCCAATCTCTCAACCGGAGATTTCCAGAAAACAGTTCAGGCCATTCGATGCGCACAAATGAGAGGATTTGGCATTGAAATCTCTCAGGCACATCCTGACTTTCAAAGAAATGCTGCTTTATCATGCAGGAAAGTATATTCCAGTGAGCACTGATTGTCCAGCTTGTTCAGCTAAAAGGAGTGGGCTGTTGCATATGTAACCAGGACTTGTAAGTATCTTTAGAGAACTGGTTGTTCTCGCTTTTCATTCAGGAAGGATACCATGTGGCATCTCAGGTTTCGCGGGCTAGCTGCCCGTCTTTTAGAGTCTCATAGAAGCATACAAAGGAAGAATGTTGTCGCCATCTTCTGTCTGATCCTGTTCGCCGGTGTGCTCGCCTCCTGCGGGTCGGTGACAACAGGGCAGGCAAGCCCAGCGACCCTGGCGCCCACGTTCGCGCCGTCACCGGCAGTCACATCGTCACATACACCTGTACCAACCCCAACGGCGACTGTGCCCACGCCAAAGCCGACATCACCGCCTGCTATAGCACCGCAGCCGACGCAATCGCCGCCAGCGCCAGCTATCCTCGACCTGCGGCCTTTGTCGATGAGTTTCGTCGGGCATCTCGACTGTCAGAATAACGGAGCGTATGTCTGCCTGGCTCGCGTGCTTTCCGGATCGAGCAACCAGAGCGATCTACACTGGACTGCATTCACGAACGTTCCAGGACACATTGTCTTCAGTCCGGCGAGTGGAGTGCTCGCTCCCGGTCAGAGCGTGCTCGTAAGCATCACAATCCCATTGAATGCCTGCACACCCGGTCTCTTCTTTTTCCGAGGACCGGTGAATACGCACACAATCACCTGGGCGTGTTAATCAAACCGGCGCGGAGAGAGGCATTGTGATGAACACGAGAGGAGTGCGAGGAAAACATCCTTTTTGGATTGGACTGCTTGCCGGCCTGGTGGCGGGCATCGCTGCTACGGGCGTGATGCTCTTGCTCAACGCCACATCTGGCGGAATATCGCTGCCAGAAGTTATTGGTTCAGAATTCACCCTGCTCATACCCCCCTCGTTGTTTGACTCCCTGCACCTGGCGATAGGCGCAGCCGCAAAACACTACCTTTTCTATGGCATTCTGGTAGGGCAGTGTCTCGTATTCGCGCTCAGTGGAGCGGTGTTTCATCAAGGTGTCACAGCGCGATGGCAGCGTCTCCATTGGTACCAGGGACTTCTCCTGGCGCTGATCCTCTGGCTGCTCACCGGCATGATCCTCCTTCCAATCACTGGCGCAGGCATCTTTGGCGCGCAGCTCCACGCTGGTATCGGTGCTGGCATGCTCAGCCTGGCTATTGTAGGGTTGGTCTTTGGGATACTATATATCCTCGTCCTACTCTGGCTGACGTCACACATCCCACAGGCATCACCTTTCCAGAACAATATTCACCAGGTCTCACGCAGCGATGAAATGAACAGAATGCTGTCACGCCGCGCCATCTTGAAGCGAGGAGTGGTACTTATCGGTCTGGGAGCAGTGGGTGTGGGTTTCTGGAGAATTATCAGCGCGGGAGCCAGCACATCGAAGGTGTCGCTCGCTCATGTATTGCAGCAGTACACACCTAAAATTGTTCCGCCGCCAACACCAAACTATGGCGAGGTACATCCGGCAGGTTCTCTCTCGCCAGAGATAACGCCCAATAACCAGTACTATATTGTCACCAAAAATCTTTTCGCTGATCCAACGGTTGATGCCAGCGCCTGGCAACTGGTGGTAGATGGTCAAGTTGACCATCCATTTACGCTCACTTATCAGGAGTTACTGACTCAACCAATGCAGCAACAATACGAGTCGATGATGTGCGTCAGCAACGAGGTGGGAGGTCCTTATATGAGTAACGCCCTGTGGGAAGGCATTCCACTAAGGGATTTGCTCCAACACGCGGGTGTGAAAACTGGCGCAACGAAAGTAGCGTTCCATGCAGCCGACGACTACAGCGATAGTATTCATCTCATCAAAGCGCTTGCGCCAACCACGCTGCTTGCGGTACGCATGAATGGCACGGCGCTCCCACAGGAGCACGGTTTTCCCGCACGTCTCCTGGTTCCGGGCATCTATGGCATGAAACACTGTAAATGGATCACCCGCATTGAAGTCGTCAACTATGATTACCAGGGCTATTGGCAGCAGCGCGGCTGGAGCGATGCCGCGCCTGTGCGTTTGACGTCGCGTATTGATACCCCTCTGGATAGCTCAACGGTCACCGCCAATCGTTCCACCTACATAGCAGGAGTCGCTTTTTCAGGCGACAAGGGCATCAGCGAAGTTGATGTAAGCACGGATGCAGGTAAAACGTGGCAACGGGCGACACTCAAACAGCCCTTATCTGGTCTGACATGGGTTCTCTGGGAGTTTGCCTGGCAACCACCACGCGGCAAGTCGATTGTGACCGTGCGTGCGATCGACCTGGACGGCAATGTCCAGGACCCTCACATAGAGCCACCGCTGCCCAATGGATCGTCAGGTTACCATAGCATAACCGTAAACGCCCTCTCGTGAGTCGGCTCTCTACTGTGACTGTTGCAAGATCGGGGATACAAGTATCCAGACATGGCGACCGCAAGGGTCGCCACTACTATACCTACGTGCAACGGCCTGGGGAGCCGTCATATAGTAGTGGCGACCCTTGCGGTCGCCATGCTCATACGACCTTGCATTTTCTCCCTCCATACGCTATACTTACTACAGAGCCTGCTTGCTTTCGGCATCCCGAGTAGCCCACGTTTCGCAACCTCCGATACAATCACCGCTGAAACAACTGACACATTGCAACAACCGACACAAACGACACATTGACACAACAGAAAGGCCACCTTACATGGTTCGCACCCTCGATAGCGCCTTGACGACGGCTCTTAACAGTCTCACACGTGTTCCCGCCTTCAAGTTGACCATTGAAGACCATGTCATTCATTATGGTCAATATCAAACGCCCGGCGCGGCTGATGCCTGGAACGATGCGTGTATTGCCAATGACAACAGCATCATTCGCGTGCAGGTTCCTCGCGGCGGCTCCGGCTACATCAGCGCATTTCAGGTTCAACGTATCACCGACCCCTCGCAGGCGTCACAGTGGGTGTCGTGGGCGAGCCTGCCCGGTTCAAGTGGATTGATGTTTCAGGACGGCGGCTGCGCAGTCTCTAACTCAGGCGGCACGCTGCGGGCATTTGCGCAGCGCGGCACAGGCGGCAACGACCTGTGGGCCTGGACATCAACCGACAATGGCGTGACGTGGAGCGGCCCCGCTAGCGTGCTTGCCCCGCCGGGAAGAGCGTTGATCAAAGGCATTGGCAGCACGGGTAATAATGATGTCTTCTTTCTCTACGATGTATTCGGCGGCGAGGCGCTGGGATGTTCGTTCTATGCTGGCGGCGCGTGGGGTGCGCTGAACACCTGGACGCTGGCGAGCATTGCCTATGGCGCGGGCGTTGCGGTGGCCTGGGCGAACAGCCTGTACACCATCGTCTATTCCGATAGCTACAGCCTGTTCTCCTGCACCTATGATCCCTCCGGCAATACCTGGACCGGCAATCCTGTCATCGCGCCGGCCACCAGCACAGCCATTGGCCGTCTCGCGCCGCGCCTGTCGCTGGCCGACAACCTCTATACCCTGACATGCATCGAGTTTGACACCGGCACGCTGACGGGCGCGGTATACAGCTATCCTCGTTTGCGGCAATCCGCCGATTTGCAGCACTGGTCAAACGGCTTGATTGTGCAGGACATTTCTTGCAGCTTTGGAGCCAGCGTTTTCAAACTGCCTGCGCCACACAGCGGAAATTCAGGGCCGCGTTATTACGTAGCATCGATGCCGCTTGTGTTGAGCGCTCCCGCCTTTCAGGCATCCAACGCCGCTCAATATCTTGACGTTTCAGCATCTGTGCTCTCCTATCAACGTCATGAGCAGGTGGACAAGCCCGCGCGTCTTGATGTCATCCTGGATAACGCGCGCGGCGTCTACAATTCCCTGTTAACGCTGGGCAGCGTGTACCAGCCGATAGGTTCGAACTCCTCGCTTGTCTTAAGCGAAG
>DATGGW010000151.1:0-4619 GCA_035308345.1 Ktedonobacteraceae bacterium
TGTGCTGGCTACTTGTGGCATCCGCCGGCTCGGTGAGGCCTTTGAGAGCATCCCCTTCCATCGCTCGCTTCTTGCCGATTCCCCAGAGGATGAGTACAATGGCAAGCATTCACTGGCCTATCTTCACCAAGGGAGAACATCTACCATGCATGGAATTCTCACCTCTTTCAAGCGGTTAGCAGGTCATGGCTTTCAGTCGCTGCACCACCGCTTTGTTTCCTGGACCACACCCGACACCTACTCGCTGCTGCTTGGGACGCTGACTGACCTAGCCAGAAGCAAGTCCGAACTCGTCGCAGAAAATGCGTTTCTGCGCCACCAACTGCTCGTCCTCCGACGACAAGTGAAACGACCTGCCTGTAGCAAGACGGACCGCATGCTCCTCGTGCTTCTGGCCAGGCTGGTACGAGCCTGGAAACAGGCCCTCGTCATTGTCCAGCCGGAGACGCTGTTGCGCTGGCATCACCAGGGCTTCAAGCTCTACTGGAAATACAAGTCCAGGGCAGCTTCTCTCAAGCCAAGACTAT
This sequence comes from Ktedonobacteraceae bacterium, assembly GCA_035308345.1. GTDB lineage: Bacteria > Chloroflexota > Ktedonobacteria > Ktedonobacterales > Ktedonobacteraceae > CF-113. The sequence goes on from DATGGW010000151.1 coordinate 528, forward strand.
CCCAGGAGACCATCTCCTTGATTCAGGCGATCGATGGCAAGGGACAATCGACTGTGGGGAGCTGAACGCATCCGAGGCGAATTGCTCAAACTGGGCATCCGCGTCTGCAAGAGGACCATTCAAAAGTACATGAGGGGTGTTCGCTCCCCAAGACAGCGAGGACAGACCTGGGCCACGTTCCTGCATAACCATGCCCAAAATAGATGGGCCTGTGATTTCCTGCAGGTCACCGACCTCTTCTTTCGCTCACTGTTCGCCTTCTTCATCATTGATCTCCACACTCGTCAAGTCATCCATGTAGGGGTCACGCGCTCTCCAACCGACGCCTGGACGGCACAACAACTGCGGGAAGCGACTCCCTACGGACAAGGACCGAAGTATCTCATCCGCGATCGTGACAGCAAGTTTGGATCCTGTTTTGCTCGTGTGGCAGCCACCAGCGGCATCCAGATTGTGAAAACACCGTATCATACGCCACGCGCCAATGCGATCTGTGAACGCTTTCTGGGCAGTGTGCTTCGCGAATGTCTCGATCACCTGCTCATCCTGCAAGAGAAGCAACTCCAGCGGGTACTGAGAGCCTATGTTGAGTACTTCAATCGAGCCAGGCCACATCAAGGCATTAATCAACAGATTCCAGAATGGTATGGTAGGCCTGTCCCTCCAGTTCGAGATGATGGCAAGATCCTCTCCTTTCCAGCCCTGGGTGGGTTGCATCACGATTATCGCAGAAGTGCTTGATCGCTGAGGAGAGTGTGCGAACAAACGAGTGGTTCCTTGTGGTGGAGTGCCTTCATGCGGGAATTCGCAGACCCTGTGTCCCGTTCCCTGAGCTTCTACTGCCAGAAAGCTCCCTTCTGCTTGCAAGATGGAGATTTCCTCTCTGACAGAGCGAGAGGAAGAGGTTCCCTTGGTCTCTCCATCGAGTTGCGTGCCATTGGAAATGGAGAATCGGGGAGGTGAAATTGACCTTTTGGCCAACGGATGTTCCTTCCAGTCAGTACGGCTGTGGAAAACCTGCGCTCTCCATCGTGCCAAACAGGCCAATTTCCTGAACAGATGTCCGAAGTAGCCAGGACACCTCCCTCGGAAACTCCAAAAAGTATTATCAGAAGTGGTTGTTGAGCCAATTCCAGAACAAAGAAGACCTGGCCCACGAGACATCCCCTATGGGATCCCGGAGCATGAATGGCAAATCGTTCTTGCCAGGGTTGCCAACCATGAATCGTACCGCACCATTGCGAAAGATTACCAGGTTTCAAGAGAAACCATCCACCGGTTCGTCCAGGCTTCAAAACAGGCGAGCTAAACCTCGCGCTGAATGGGGAGAGGGAACTCTTGCCGCAGATGAGTAAGATCACGGTTTCAGTCAGCGAGGAGTGTATGTACCTGTTGCGCTCGATCAGCCAGCCCGACATTTTCATCCGTCACGTCGGTGTGTGTCGGGCTGGCAACTGCAAACAGACTTCCTCATCCCTCTGTAAAAAGAAACACACAACCTGGAACAAAGCCTCCCTTCATCGGTGTATGTCACAGCTTCGTGAAACCGCAGAAATGAAAAGCTAAACCATCCACTTTACGAACGGATGAACCAAGTAGCCAGCACAGCAGGCCTTGCACGAGCGATTCTTCTCCAACCTCCACCTCCCGCACCTGCAATTGGATGAACTGCGCACCAGGCTCCGCAGCACCAAACAGGTCCTGTGGCTTTGGCTCGCCATCGATCCCCTCACCAAGATTCTTCCTGCGCTTGAGCTCGGCCCGCGCACGCAAATCATGGCTCATCGGCTCATTCATGCTCTTCAACAGAGGCTGGCGCCTGGGTGCATCCCACTATTTACCAGTGACGGGCTCAATTGCTACTTTTATGCGCTCACCGCTCACTTTGGCCGGTGGCTCGCCTTGAGTCGTCGAGGACGCATCGTGCGCCGGTGGCAGGTGGAGCCACGCCTGATCTATGGCCAGGTGAAGAAATGTTACCGACGGCGCAAGCTGGTACGCGTAACGCATGTGATGCGTCTTGGCACACAGGACGCTCTCACCGTCGCTTTGCAGGGACTGGGCTTCTCAGGCCGGCTGAACACGGCTTTTATCGAGCGGGTCAATCTGACCGTTCGTCATGGGATAGCCGCACTCGCTCGTCGAACCTGGGCGACGGCGCAGCAGTCCTCACACTTGCTCGCCCCTCTGGAGTGGTGGCGCGCGTACTACCATTTTGTGCGTCCCCACAAATCACTTCGAGTGGCGCTCGCGCAGCCACGAGAGCGAGGGGGCAAACGCGCTGCATAGCGCTATCGGCAACGAACCCCAGCCATGGCTGCTGGCAGAACCCATCGACGCTGGACGGCGCGCGAAGTGCTCGCTTGCCCTTTGCCACAGGTTTCCGCTTGAGAGCCACTCAAGCCAGAGGTGGATGCAGGGTCATGTCGCGGGGAGATGAGTGAAAGTACCAGCAGCAGAACTCGGCTGGAGCCTCACTCCAAGATGAGGCAGCCAAAAAACGGCCCGAAAGGGGGTTGGAGAGGGTGATCGAATTATCCACCATATCTCATGGCAGCACCTCCAATCGCTGTACCCCCCTCCGAAACGGTAGCTCTCAGCGCTACTTGTGCGGGAGCACCGGGCGTTTGAGCTCGGGATAGTGGGCACGAATGATGCTCTTCTCTTCTGGCTCCTCATAGAGGTCGGGATGCAGGTAGTACCCCTGCTCGTTGGCGGGTTTGTCCTGTTCGACGGGCAGGCGGTGGGCAGTAGCCCAGCGGTCCTGCCGGATGCCTGTGACCTGCCAGGAGACTTCCATCCCAGCCCGGCCCCCGGCAATGGTAAAGCGATTGTGCTGCAGTTTCTCTGCGATATAGACAGGAGCATAGCTCCCCAGGCAGGTCAGTTGGTAGCGGACCTCAGTGTTGAGCGTCTCGAACCAATCGGGCAGATGCACCTCGGCTTGTCCGTTGGCATCCAGCGTCACCACGCCATCGTAGAGGTTCTTCATATCAGGTGACTCGACAAACGAGTGAGACAGGTACTTGTGGGCTGCGTCCAGCGGGTGGTCGATCTGGAAGCCGCCCCCGTTCTTATACAGCGTGCCATTTACCCTGACCGTACCGTCAAAAACACCTGCGTCTCCGCTGTCGCTGTAGCCGAAGACGCCGAAGCCACTGAGGCTCTGACCCAAGACGCCGGCGCCGCTGTGGCTCCGGCCCAAGACACCAAAACCACTATCGACCTGGGCCAAGACGCCGTAGCCGCTGGTGCTCTGGGCGAAGACGCCGTAGCCACCTTCGCTGTAGCCGGAGACGCCGATGCCACCGCCGGTGCCGGAGACGCCGGTATCACCGCCAATGCCGACGACGGCGGTGGCATACGTGCTCACGCCGTAGACGCCGGGGCCATCTTCGCTCTCGCCGTAGACGCCGGTGTCATACGTGCTTACGCCGTAGACGCCGGTGCCACCCATGCACTCACCGGAGACGCCAACGTCATCCACGCTCACGCCGTGGACGCCTCTGTAATGGGTGCTCACGCCGTGGATGCCAATTTCATCCATGCTCTCGCCGAAGACGCCGGTGCCACCTTCGCTGTAGCCGGAGACGCCAGTGCCGCTAGTGCTGGTGGCGTAGAGGCCGTAGTTGGGACCACCCTCGGCAACGATGGCCGCTTCCAAGGTAGGAAAGGTCGGGGGAGCACCCCCACCTGAAGCATGTAAGCCGATGCCATACGCGCTCTGGGTGAGGACGCCGGGGCCGTATTCGCTGTAGGCCTGGACACCGATACCAACCGTGCCCGTGCTGGCACCGTAGATGCCGACCACATCACTGACGCCGGAGACGCCAGGGCCAACGGCGCTGGTGGCATAGAGGCCGCCAGTATCACCCTCGGCAAAGATAGCCACGCGGCTGTAGGGAGGAGGAGGCGTGGTCGGGCTTACGCCCCCACCTACAGCATGTAAGCCCACACCGCTGTCACTGCTGGTGTCCACTCCGTGGGCGCCATTAGTGCCCGTGGCCTGGACAGCGGGCACATTGGCCACGGCGCTGCTAAAGACCCCTGGGGCGGCAGCAGCCAACGCTTGCTCCAGGGCTACCACTCTGG
>DATGGW010000152.1:0-5744 GCA_035308345.1 Ktedonobacteraceae bacterium
GGCTACTACTATTATTCCCCCGGAGAACAATCCTGCCGTTAATGAACTCAGGCCGAAGGTATCCTTCTGCTGGAGATAGGTAGGTAAGAATGTGGTGTTGACGCCCAGCACGAAGAAAGCGAATATTTGCATGATGATCAAGACCACCAGGGTTTTAATTTGTAGTAATGAGCCAAACTGCGACCAGACTTTCGAGGACACCGGGACGACATGTGGCGGCTCTTCGATTTCCGCGACTTCGCTTGGCGTGACAGGATAGAGTGTAATTTCTGCTTCGTCGGCCTCGTTACGGCGCGGCTCGCGCAATCGGAAGGCCATAAATGCCAGGATCAGACCAGGAATGCCGGTGAAAATGAAGGCCAGCCGCCAGCTCCCGACGAAGATGCCTGCCACCCCACCGCCAATTACGAAGCCGAAAAGAACGCCGACCAGTTGTCCCACGCTCCACCAGCTCATGACACGTGAGCGTTTCTCTCGGCTGAAATAATCGCTCATCAGCGCGGTGCCAGCCGGGAAATACCCTGCCTCGCCAATGCCAAGCACCATGCGCGAGAGAAAGAGAGTGATGAAGTTAGAGGCAAGGGCGGTGAAAGCAGTAGCCACGCTCCAGATCGCCACGCAAATAGCCACCACGTTTTTACGTTTGGCGCGGTCGGCCCAGATGCCCAGAGGCACCATTGCCAGGGTATAGACGACGAGGAAAGCTGAGGCGATATAGCCAATCTCTTGATTGGGATTGGTAAATTTCAGTTCTTTGGCAACTACAGCAGCAGCGCCGGTCAGCACATAGCGGTCCATGTAGTTCAGGAAGCTGATCCCGAACATAATCGAGAATACATACCTGGGATATCTGCTGCTTTTTGGCCTGGGCGCCTCCAGGTCAGGATTGGAAGACGATGAAATATCACTCACGAACGCCTCCATCTTTGGGGTAATAAATGAGCAACGAGGCCAGGATTAACACATCAACTTTATCATAGATTGAGGTCAGTGGGAAGAGTGAATTCAGCTTTTTCGCATCATCTCCAGAAAGCTCCACGACTTTAAATCGCGTTCCAGGTGATAACGCAGCAAGTCATACATCACCGCTTCTAATTCGGCGTGCAGCCGCGCGTCCGGGCGCATGCGAGCCACATCACTCCATTTGCTGCGCTGCATATAGCGCAGAGCTTTGAGCGCGTCGAGCGAGAGGCGGCGTTCCCAGTAACGCGAACACTGGGGACAGAGCACGCCGCCAAGTGAGGCCTTGAAGCCATTTTCCTCCGGGCGAATCTCGCTGGCGCAGTTGGCGCAGTTCTGCAAAGCAGGCTCGTAACCGATGGCCATCAGCAGGCGCAGCTCAAAGTAGCGCAGTAGCAAGCGTGTATGCCCTTCCTCCTGCCGCGGAGTAAGCGGCGTGTCTTTGTCGCGCAACTGTTGAAGCGCGCCGGCGTCGGCATCCAGGTAACGCAGGGTTTCCAGCAGCAGGGCATAGATATCGTAGTGCTGTGTGTGGTCTTCCACAAAACGATCGACCAGTTCAGCAAAGTAAAAGCCGCAGGTCATATGCCAGAGGTCGGTGCGGATATGCAGGAAGTTCTCGCGTCCCTCCGCCTGGGTTACGATGTCGAGGTTGCGTCCCAGCGCCAACTGCAACTGGGAGCGACAGAGCAAATCGACGTGGCCGGCCATTTTGCTGATAGGACGGCGTGTGCCTTTAGCGATAGCATGAAATTTGCCTTTGGAGGGAGTGAAGAGGGTGAGAATACGATCAGCTTCCCCAAGATCGGTGTGCTTGAGTACAATGGTTTCAGTGGAATAGCTGTGCGGCTGCCGCATGGGGAAACACCTTACATAATAAAAAAGACGTGACCGACAAATCACGTCGAGCAGGGAGGCGACGAGCGGATTCGAACCGCTGGTGCAGCTTTTGCAGAGCCGTGCCTTACCACTTGGCGACGTCGCCCTATCTCAGAAAGAAAATGGAGCGGGAGACGGGGATCGAACCCGCGACTTTCTCCTTGGCAAGGAGATGCTCTACCACTGAGCCACTCCCGCAAATACTTGCGTTCGCACGATTAAGATATCATACTTGTAGTGATTTGTCAACTGATTTTTATTCCTCTTCCACCGCGAATCCACGCTCGCGCAGCAACTCCAACACACGCGTAAGCCTGTCCGGGGGAATACGCACTAAACGGTTTTCGAGGGGAACCTCCGCGTCTAGCAGCATACTCAGTTCTTCGTCAGCCTGGATATCGCGCAGTGCCTGTGCCGGGAGACGCAGCATGGGAGCAGGCTCCACGCGAATTACATGCTGCTGCTCATAACCCCCACCCCACAGTTTGAGACGAATAAGAAATGAGGGTGGCACTCCTCCCTGGCAATACTGCTGCAAGAAACGCACAATATGCTCAAGAGGAATGTGCTTGCTGCGCTGCATGGACGCGGGCGTAATACGCCTCCAGCCGCTGGCTTTGTCAAGCTCTGAAAATCGTTCAAGTTCTGCCGCCAGGTACAGGTTGAGTACGGGATAGCAGGGCTGCAGCAGGCCATCGGCGCGCAGTTTCCACTGCGCTTCATGCGCCGGCATACGCCCGCTTTCAAGCACATTATTATAAAGCCATGCAGAAGTCAGCGCGGGCAGATATTCTCGCTGCCAGAGCAATGCTTGCAGATTAGCCATGTGATCGACCTTGACCTCGGCCAGCAGTGGAGCAAGGCGGCGGCCAAACATCAAGCGCGTCTGCTCGTCCGCGAGCAACTCATCCAGGAAAGCTGCATCATCCACTTCCAGCAGGGTCATACGCGGCCACAGTTCAATGCGCCGCGCCTGCCGTTCCCATTCCATGAGCGAATAGCTTACATTTTGTGGAATAGCTCCACCAGCGGCCTCTTCCAGTTGCCTCTGCATCATTTCAGCGCGCAGCCCCATCTGCACGGCGCGGGTGACGCTGGCTTTCGTCAGGCGATACTGTGCGATTTGTTCCAGGCGTGTGCGTTCAGCAAAGCGGTCTAACGTTATCAGCAGGGCTTCGGAAACAGGCGCCAACGCTATCAGCTCAAAATTTGGCTGCACTACCAGCTTGCCCCATGCTACTTCATCAAATATGGGCGCATCCTGGCCGGTGATGTTAGAGATGCTGGAGATCTGCGGTACGATGCGAAAAGTGTCTGACTTGTCTTTTTCCGGCAATTCCACCAACCCCGACCAGTGCAGCGGGCCAGTGAGCATGGTGCGAATGAACCCACCCTCTACAAGATGCCAACCTTCACGGTGTGTTAACCAGCCATGCCGCAAGCGGAAGTCCCAGTCATACGGGTTACTGCCGGTAGAGTAGCGTTCCGCGCGCGAGCCATACTGACGCGGGAAGAGCAAATAGGGGATATATAGTTTAGCGCGGGCGATAAAAGCGGGAAAACTTTGCCATTCGCCGGGCTGCGTCTGCAACACCCGTTGCATCACCATTGAACGCGCGCGCGCGACTTCGGGGTGGGCGGGATCAACGGGGCCAGGGCCGGGACGTAGAATGACGCCGGGCAGGTAGTTCAATTCATTCCAGAAGGATGTCTCAAGCCACAGGCGATAGCAACGCCGCGCCCTTTCCAGCAGTGGCAATGCGAAATACGCTTCAGCAGGCGCGTGGAGTATCACTCCGCCGCGCTCATACAACAGTCCAAGTTTCATGAGCAACAGGCGTAGAAATAACAGGCGAGGCACGTCCGCTTCGGTGCGCACTTGCTCTATGTTCATCGCCGGTTCCAGTTGTTCGATCACCTGGCGCAGAGCAGGTCGCGAGAGTAACTTGCTGCTCACGAGGGGCAGGCCATCGCGCGTGGCCGATACCAACGACCAGTAAAGATAGAGGGCGCGCTGCAGAGCCAGGATGCCTTCGCTGATGACTGCCTCACCGCTAACCTTGCCGTCGTGGCCGTCAATTTGTGCTTCATACTGATCGATACCCACAAAAGTTGTCCCTGAATGTTCGGCCATCACTGCCTGCATCGCTTGCATGACGGCCTGCGGCACTATCAACACGCCATCATACACTCCATTGGAGTAGTCACGCCCAACGAAGTTGGTTTGTTTTCCCCAGAAGAGCAGCCCCAATAGCAGAAGGCGATGTAAAGCCATCTCAAAAACGCCGTGGGGATGCGGCGTCGGATATTGCAGTACGTTGGTATTGGCCGACTCGGCGTAGGGACGCGGCGATGCAGCCGGTTGTCGCTGCAGCGAGTCACGCTTTAGGTGAGTCACATCACCGGGCACCTCTGCCGCGTCCACTTCTGGCTTACCCTTAGCGCGATTCAGCAGTTGGGCATGCGTGAAATACAACGCGAGGTCACGGCTGTTGGCGCGCCCCCCACATGCTGCCAGTTCGCTAAGAATCAGTGTCTCCAGTTCACTCAGGCTGCGAATGATGTCCTGGCAAGCATCAAGATCAAAAAGTGCAGCGCCAATCTCTGCGGCGTTCAAGGCGGATGCGTCGAGCGGATTTTTCTGCCCCTGTGACAAATGACGCGCCCTGACCACCGCTTGCAGGTGATAGGGCGGCACATTTTGTAACAGGTAGAGATCGCTCGCTTCCATTTATTCTTCCCCATGCAACAATGGCGTCTGGCCGCGTTTCTTCAGTTCTTCAACCAGTTGCTCTCCACCCTGCTTCCTGAGAATCATGAGAGTAGGATGAACGGTTTGTACAATCTGTTTTTCAATTGAGGTCGTCGCGGCCAGTTCGCGTCCTACCAGCCCATCCGCGACCTCAAGCAGTGTAACGTCCGTATATAGACGCGCGCGCCCATAATTCGCGAGGCGTTTTTCCAGCCGGCGTAGTAGGCGCGCCAGCGGACTTTGCTCGCTGTCGCTCGCCTTTGTGGTCTCTGCAGCGCGGTGCAGCATTTCTAACAGTGGAGTAAAGGACTCTCCACGATTGATTGCTTCGCCAAGCGACACCGGCGTCAACTTGTAGCTGAGTTTGCCAGAGAACACGCCCTGCGCCTGGGCAAAATGTTCAACCAGTTCAATTACCGGCCAATTTTCAACAGCAGACCGAAGCAGTAGTTCATCCTGCTCCGTTACTTCAATGTTTGTGGCCGCACCGTTCTTAGTCGCAATGAATTGGGGGCTGCGTGATGGCGCTGTGTGCGAAACATCTACAGGCTTACCATTCAAGAGCAGCTCTGCCATTGATGTAAGGCGAAACGCCTGCAATTTTCCATCTTCTGTAAGAGCGATGTCGCTCGCGCCCCACCAGCGCAAAGGCCCCTGCAGGAGTTGCGCAAGATAACGTCCCTCGGCTCGCTGCCAGTCACTCCACTGCGTCGGGTGCAATCGGCGCCCGTCCTCCTGATCTATCCACCAGTGCGGAGTGGCAAAGGCGCGCTGCCTGCGTTGTAGAAAGGTGGGATTCAAACGATAGATCAGGCGCGCAAAAGCGGAGAAATCGATCCATTGCTGCACAGGGGCCTGCGCTAGCAGCGTTAAAAGTGTCTGTCTTGCTGCTTTATTCTCTGCTTCCAATTCACCAATGCGCAGCGCGGGCTGGTTCAAAGGTGTAGCGCGGCAGCGCAGAATCAGCCCTTCTTGCTGCAGGTCAAACACCTCCAAATAGGTAGATTGATGCATCCAGTGTGTGAAGAGTTCAGTTAGCACTTCGGTGCGCGAGGAACCAAGCAGCAACTCAGCAGCATTTGGCAGAATACGCAGCGTCGTAGTATTGAGATGATTCGTCTCGTTCTCGACATAGAGAATATCCGCCAGGCGC
>DATGGW010000153.1:0-6176 GCA_035308345.1 Ktedonobacteraceae bacterium
TTCGAGCGCCAGGCGCGCCCAGGTTTCTCCACGCTCGCGGTAGATGGCATTGACATCCGCGCCATAGGTGATCTTCTTTTTCTGCATAGCCATGCGCGCCAGCAGCATGTCGAGGTCACGCAGCGCCGGGCGAGGGATACGGGGGCGGCTCAGGCCATATGGTTCCGGAGAGGGTGTCAGCTTTGGAGCGCGTATAGCCCGGCGTTTTCCGCTCCCGTTCGAGTTCGAGGCCGGCGAGGAAGCAGAGCGCGCCGCGACGGGAGGAATAGCCGCTAATTTAGTGGTAGACGCCAGGGTGATGTCACCAGCCGGGTCAGCATGCACCGTCACTGCGCCTGTCCCTGCCAACGCTGCGGGTAAATGCCCGTTTGATTGTTGCGTATCCGACCACTGTGCAACTGCCCAGGGGGAAGGCATCTCTCGCCCGTACAACAGCAGCGAGACGCTTTTCGCATGCATAATATTGCCCAGGCGCGACACGATTTCTTTCAGGAGATCTTCTAAATTCAGCGTCGAGATCAGGATATCGCTCATTGCCAGCAGGTCACTCATGCGGCTGGTAATCACATGGCTCTCATTTTCCTGTAAGTTCAACGACTCTGAAAGAAGATTAAATGAACGCTCCAATGTACTTAACTCATCCCACGTGGCATGCGCTACCGGTACATCATTGGTGACTGACACCAGCTCGGCGATACGCGATTGCAGGCGGCGGATGGGCTGTATGAAAAATGTGCGCGCGATGAGAGTATAGGTGGTGACGCCCAGCGCGATGATAAAGATGCCCAGACCGATTAAAATTTCAAGCGCGCGATCTATATGCATAGTCAGGTTATAGAGCGGCTCAATATCCACCATGAGCAGCGAAGATGAGCCGGGTAAGGCAGCGTAAGCTCCGACGGTGGCGGGCTTCGTCAGGTAATGTTGATCGGCATCGATGATGTTCACGGTATCAGGTTTGCAAATGCCATCCTGGTCAAGCGTGATGTTATGGATGGTGGTTCCCGCTATCTGCTGCGCCTGGCATAGAACCACGTTCAAATTCGGATTGCCGCTGATGCGCATGAGATCTAAAGCAAAAGCATTATCGATATGCTGCGACCCGATCAAGGCGCCCAGCAATGCGCCATCCTGAGCATGCACAGGAACGGTAAAGTCGATATCCAATCCAGGGCTGTTCACCATAAATGTAGCAGTCTTCCCCTGCAAACCAGCTTCAACCAGTGGATTGAAATCCGCAGGGATAACGTTATCCGGGGCGATATCGCCAAGCGGTTCAACCGGCATGTGACTCTTAGAAGAAATAAAAGTGATGCCGGCAAAGCTGTCCGGTGAAGTGAGCGTGGAGGAAAACACGTTCATTATTTGCGAGCGCGAGGATGGAGTCAAGGGCTGCGAAAGCGCAGCTACCAATGACGTGTTGCTGGCCGTATCGGAGAGTTCCTGGGTCAGCAACGCGGTCTGGGATTGGTAGGCACTTTTGATGCGCGCGAGGTGCAAAGTAGCGTCACTTTTTGCTTCGTGCTCGTAAAAAGTCTTCAGCAAATACCACGATGTCGCAGAGAAAAGCAGCAAACAAAGCAAAAGCGTCAAGGCCGCGCTGATTATTAATTTACCCCCCAGAGATCGTACTGTTAGTCGCATGCCAACCCTTCTGGATCATCGACAAAAAGTAAGGGGAGGACGGGGTGCCAGCTCGTCCTCCCCTTACCACGCGTATGCCAGGAGCATCGCGAAGCTCCAGGAGGCGCGCGCGCAAACCCCATGGGGAAAAGGTTGCGCGAATACCAGATGTGCGCTACAAGCTTGCTCGTCGAGGTGGGTCTGCTTGCTTACGAACATCCCGCCTTCCATCCCAGGCTTATCTATTATAACGTATGATGCGCCAAATAGTTATAGTTTTTAGGAGTAATTTCTGTTGGCGCTAAAAACTCGTCAGCCATAGACGTATTCGACATAGCCACATTTGAGCAATTGAACCATGATGCGTGCTACATGCACCTCGGTCAGGTGGAGCAGGCGAGCAACATCGATCACTCTACGCCTGCCATCCAGCAGCATGAAGACAAGGCGTTCGCGTCTCTGCATCTGGTTCATAATGCGCGCTGTGGATGCGAACGGGAACGCGCGAAAAACGGCTCCAGCGCCAGGATGCGCTAACTCCACGTATGCGAAGGGCGTATAGGGCGGCTGCGGTAATGGTGTTGAACGGATCACGCCTGGCAATTCGGTCTGAGTTTGGAATTTTTGTGTCACGGTCATATTCACTCCTCCAATTCACACGTACACCCCAATCGACAACAAAGAGACCTGCACTCTCCACTATACTGCTAAGATGTTAATTATATGCTAAGATGGCGCTCATCCATGTGAAAATTCTGTGAATATTCGCGTGTTCTTCTTTTTTTCAAAACGTTTCAAGATATTACACTCTGATGATTCCCCATAAATCGTCGAGGCGACGTGAGTCGGAGCGGTCGGACGACTTCGCGCTCCAGATGCTGAGCGCAGCGAAGCATGACAGCCAGGGATTGTGTCATGCTGAGCGCAGCGAAGCATCTCTGGCGGACTTATGGGTAATCACCAGATTTCACTATGCTCAGGGCGGGGACAAGCCCGCGCCCTGGGAGTGTGGCGCGGGGCAAAAGCCCCGCGCCGCTTGAATTAGCCACCAGTGTAGCCGGTTATTGCGCTGCCGCCCTGGGTGCCGGAAGCATTCCAGTACATGGGCCGCTCCGCTACGAAGACGGCGCCAGCGGTGGTTGTCTGTACCGTCATTGACACCTCAAAGCCCTTGAAGCCATCTCCACTGTGATAGAGATGTTGCAGGACGACGGCCACTATATCCTGGGTTGCGCGCGAGTGCGGACCTACAACAACCGCGTAAGCGTAAGTCTTTCCAAGCGCGTTATAGAGAGTGATCCAGATGGACTCCGCGTTCGCGGTGGGGTTCTGCAAGGTCAGCCACTCGTCATAGTCCACGTTGGTGTAACCCTCCGCGAAGCTGTAGAGGGACCTGGCGGCTGGCCCAGGCTGGCCCAGCGCGTCGGAGCCACCTGTTGCGGAGAGGCTGCGCCCGTTGGCCTGGTGGCTGTAGTGGAAGAACATCTCCCGCTCGGCCACGATCTGCGCTCCCGTCGAGCTGATCTCGGCGGAGACTTGCGCGTTGGGCGCACTCGTGTTGACGTTCCAGAGCACCTGCCCCAGCGTCGGCACGCTGAGATTGAATGAACTGACAACGCCGGTCGAGGTCTCCAGTTTGATGGTGACATTGGCCGTCGCGTTGGCGGTCTTGTCCAGGTTGGCGATGGCGAAGTACTCCTGGAACTGGCCGCCGGTGTAGCCCTCGGCAAAGAGCCAGTCGCTGGCCAGCGCCTGCACCCCGATCACATCGGCGCCCCCCGAGACCGTGCCGGCGTTGCCAGCGTTGATATTGCTGAAGTAGGTGGGCCGTTCCACCGCGACCGGCACAGTGGAAGTCACTACTACCGCCACGCGCGCGGGCAGCTTCGGTTGGTGTTTATTGGGAAAGATGGTGCCGCGCGTGCCGACGGCCACCACCGTCTGATCCGTGCCAATCGCCGCGCCGTTGGCATAGTAAGTCGCGGTGACGGTCGCCGCACCGCTGCCGCCCGGTGGATTCAGGATGGGCAGGAATGACGAGATACTACCCCCGCCGCTCTGCGCACCGACCGCGACATCGGCGAGGTAGAAGCTGGTGGCCAGGCTGGTGACGCCCAGCACATCGCTGCCACTGTTGACGCCCAAGGAGTTGAAGTACATGGGGCGTTCGGCGACGATGCCGGTGCAGTTGGGCGTGGCGGTGTTGTCCACCGTGAGAATGGCCGAGTCAGTGATACCATGACCGTGAGAAGAGGTGCCCAGGTCGCCATCGACGCCCTCTTCGGCGCGCGTGTGGGCCGGGATCGTCACCACCACCTGTTTAGTCAGCGGGCTATGGCCATCGGGGGTGTAAAGGTACTCGATAGCGACGCTGCAGTCGTTGGCGGTGGGGTTGTCCATCGAGAGATACTCATTGAAGCCGCCCCCGACGCGTCCCTCGGCAAAATACCAGCTCTTACTCACCGGCCCGGTCTGCAGCGGCGGCGGCGTAGGGCTGGGCGTTGGAGGAGTGATTGTACCGGCAAGCGACTCGTCAAGTTTATTGTCAAACTCTTCGCTAATCCAAACGTCGTTATTCCCATCAACAGCCAATCCATCGTGCGGATGAGTATTGTTAGTAACGCTTCCGCCGATGATATACATACTAAAAGTTTGGGTCGCCGGGTTAAAGGAGCCATAACGCGAACTCAGCGAGTCATCAAACCAGACGGCGCCGCTGCTATCAACACCTATGCCGGAAATGTGCGACCCGCAGCCATTCGCAGGGGTGGGACAACCAGGAGATGGCACAACGTATTCAGTCACACCGTTATGGGTATTATTCACGGCTTGACTGATAACCAGTTTTCCAATACTCGCATCGAACCCTTCGCTCCACCAGATATCGCCTTTTTGATCGTAGGTAATCAGGTGCGGTGTGATGCCACTGGTAGCGGAGGAATTAGTTAAATATTCCTTGATGGCTCCATTGATAGAACCATTAGCATTGGGCGTAATGCGCCCGATACGATGCACAGTATCACTATTTTCGGTAAACCAGATAGAACCTGTGGTAGGATCGGGTCCGGTAATGCCATAAGGTCGGCTATTGGCAGTGGGAGGAGCAAACTCGCCGAGGAATGTACTCGTAGTTGGATCAAATTCTCCGATCTGGTTGGCGCTTAACTCGGTAAACCAGAGATGCCCATATTTATCGAAGGCCAGGTCCAACGGGCTTGCGTTCGGGGTGGGCGCCGACCACTGCTGCCAGGTACCCGATGCAGTCTTGTATTCGCCAATGGCATTCGAGACAGGCTCGGTAAACCAGAGATTTCCAGCGCGATCGAATGCTAAAAAGAACGGACTGGAGTAGCCAGGCGGCGTAATAAGTGTTGCCTCTGGCTGAACGCCGTTGCTAAAACTACTGACCGGGTATTCGAGAATGCCACCTTGAACGGTTGGGCTGCATACAGGAACGGCATTGACATTGATATCACATTGCGGCTCAGCCACCCAGACGTTGCTCTTCTTATCAAGGGCAATCCCCCACGGGTCCGCGCCATGCGAGGAATCGATGGCCGGTACTGTCGTTTGAACGAGTGTCGGATCGGCGCGCGCGGCTGAATGCGTACTGAGCAACAGGACAAAGGCGAACGCGATACTCGCGAGAAGGGAGCAGCAAACCAACACAATACGAAGGTACGAGGAAATACGCATAAAAAATTTTAACTCCTGTAACAACTTTATAGACGCTGAGGTTCCTATCAATCAAACCTTACGTAAGAAGTAAACGGAGCGAGAACCCCACTTTGTTATCCGGCGCGATATCAGTCAGAGAGTGGGCCGAGATAGGATTTCAATTTGATCAGGAGGGCATCGAGGTGAAATGGTTTGGCGACATAATCTATGGCGCCCTCAATCGCGCTGGCGCATTGAACGCGGGTATCCGCCGTCATGATAATGATGGGAATACGCCGGTAGCGTTCGTTGTGCGAGAGAGTTTTCGCGATTTCATAGCCAGAAAGTCCAGGCATCATCAAGTCTAAAAGAATGACCGAAGGAAGATGGTTGATAGCTAACGCTTCTAAATAATCCAGTACTTTAAGGCTATCCGAAATGCCAATCCCATCATACCCTTCTGTTTCCATCAAGAACATAATGACAGTAACGATAGCTTTATCGTCATCGACAACGAGCGCATAAGGAGCATCGAGCGAATGTTCTGATACTGTTTGAAAGCTGTACCCATCGGCGAGGAGGGAGGTTGTACTTACACCGGCATATTGCATGGCGAGGTCTCCTGTCTAAACTTCATCCCACGTACACAAATCCACTTTAATTATACCCTTGACAGGAAATCCTATCCTGCATTCGCATGAGGCATGGCAGACCTCTCAAACCTACGAGGCATAGACCAGGGCGGGGACAAGCCCCGCCCAATAAGCGTCAAGTTACGATGCCGCCAGAGGTCTCCACGAGCCGATAAGAGGTACTCAAGCGCGTCTGCCTCCGGGGAATGGAACAGCCCCCGCGCAGGGCATTCGTGATCAGACGCAGCGCCTTGCCCAACGGCA
>DATGGW010000154.1:0-5779 GCA_035308345.1 Ktedonobacteraceae bacterium
TATCCAGAAGCGATGCCACCCCATCGAACATCCCCCCTATCTCATCCCCAAGCGCCTCACAGATGGCTTCGATGGCTGCGAGTGTAGCGCCACCAACGAAGACGGAAATCCTCCGGAAGAGGCACTGCTCCTGGGTAGTAAGCAACTCGTAGCTCCAAGCCAGCGTATTGCGCAGGGTTCGCTGTCGAAGAGGGAGATCACGTGCGCCTCCCGTCAAGACGTGCAGCCGACGATCCAACCTGACGAGCAGGGTATGTGGCGGGAAGAGGGCAATGCGAGAGGCGGCCAGTTCGATGGCCAGCGGCAGCCCATCCAGTCGAATACAAATCTGGGCGATGGTCGCCGCATTGTCCGGCGTCAACTGAAAATCAGCGGTGATGGCCTGGACCCGTTGAAGAAACAAGTGTACTGCTGGAATGCGGGCGAGCGAGGGGTCATCTGGAAGGTATTTGGAATCTGGGAGCGTCAGGGGCAGGACAGCGAATTGGTATTCACCACGGAGGCGCAATACCTCGCGGCTCGTGACCAGGAGCTTGAGATGCGGGCAGGCTTCTAGCAATTCTGCAAGTAGGGTTGCTGCCTGGATGACGTGTTCAAAGTTGTCCAGCAGCAGGAGCCGCTGCTTGTCGCGCTGCGAGGCCTTGAGCCGGTCCAGCAGCGGCTCGGGTCCTCCCTCGATGAGTCCCAGGCAGCGGGCTATGGTTGGGATGACCAAGCCGGGATCGCTGAGGGGAGCGAGCGAGACCAGGTGAACACCACTCGCGAAGTCACTCGCCAGCGCCGGAACGACCTCGAGCGCGAGGCGCGTCTTGCCCACGCCCGCTGTGCCGGTGAGGGTGAGCAGGCGCACGTCCGGGCGCAAGAGCAACGCGCGGAGGGCCTGCATCTCCTGCTCTCGGCCAATCAGCGAGGTGAGCGGGATTGGGAGGTCAGGCATGACAAGGCGGGCTTTGTCACCTGGAGATGGCTCCGGAAAAACGATGATGTTATCCTGCATGGCTGGCCCACCTCCTTCAGGCCTGATACCTCAGCAGAAATGCCTTTCGAGGGATAGCGGGAACGTTAGCAGAAAGAAGTCCTACTCTCTTGACCGGCTTTTTTCTGCAAACATATAGTAGCAGGAATCAATGCAAATGTACAGTTTATTTCACCAGATGGGCGATGAACACCTGGTGCAGAGCTGAAGGTGAGTTACTTTCTCAGATTGCTTTCGTCTCCATAGTAGACTAACAGTTGTTCAGCTTCCAGAGACTGCCGTCGCCCATTTATGGGTCGAGAATAAAGTAGAGTAAAGAAGCGTTTCGCCTGATCTTCCTGGCTCTGGTCGGGAGCAGGCGCAGACCCTGGTTGCACCGCAGGAGGAATGCGATGGTTCATCCCCATTCCCGCCTAATTTCTCTGGCAGTCAGCCTCTTGCTGCTGTTTCTCCTGACTGCCTGCGGCCCCTTTAGTTCCGCGGCTTCAGGGCCTACTTCGCCAGCGAGCACAGTTGGCGGCAGCGCCACATCAACGACTGGCGGCGCCAGCGCGACCTCGACCACCGCTCCGATGCCACCTACACAAACAGCCTGTCCACCGGCAGGCACCGCACGTGCAACCGTGTTCGCCCCGCTGGTCTTAGGGCCCCATCAGAATATCGTCTATATCTTCAATCAAGGTAGTTCCAACGGGGAAATCAAACGCTACGATGTCTCGACAGGTCAGAAGGTGGTTATCGCGGCTTTTCCCAAGAACAGTATCGGGGAGGCGCAAATCTCGGCGGATGGGCAATGGGTCCTTTTCTCAACCGATGATGCTCAAGGGGCCGAGGTGGCCTTGCATCTGGTGCGGATGGATGGTCAGGGGCTCCAGACACTGTACTGTTCCCCGAATGGGATCGGTAACATCCACTGGTCGCCTGACCAGAAGACGGTGGTGTTCACGGATGGGAATGTTGTTGACCTGCTTGATCTGGCTTCCGGTCATCTCTGGGAAGAACTGTCGCCGGCCAGCACGACGGACAGTATCGGGAGATGGCCGGCTACCTGGCTGGATAATACGCACTTCTACACGACGAGTGATCCGAACGGTCCTGGTCAAAGAGGTGCGGCGGGTGATTCTCAGGAGAACCTCTATGCGCTTGACACGACAAAGGGAGGGTTTCAGGATGGAAATACGCTCATCAGGGTCTTCGATTATTCGGGCTTCTGCCTGAGTTTCGCTAGCAGCATTGATGCGGCAAAGCTTTTCGTCAGTACGTGTCGTGTCGTGTCTGCGATGAGCGCCAATATCCAACAGGGGCCAAGTACCATCCTAGCGGAGCCAGCCCTGGGAGGTACACCGACTGTGGTGTACAGCACTCCAACACTGGCGATTACGATGGTGCGTGTGATCACACGCACCACGATGCTGCTGCTCGTTCAGAACCTCAGTGGGGATACGAGCAACAACGGTCTCTGGAAGATGAATCTGGATGGCACCGGACTGACCCGCCTGACAACGAGCGGCGCCGGGCAATGGAGTGTGCTCAACGGGACATCTCAATTCCCCTGGTCAAACGCCTCGCGCGATGGCAATCTGTATGCGATCAAGGTCGGTAGCAACAATGAGACTACCCTGCAGGTCGGGTCGCTGACAGGCGGCAGCCCCTCCACGTTTGCGAGTGTTTCAAACACTGTTGGGGCGGTATATATCGTGGGCTGGACAACGATGTAGGAATGAGAGGAAGACGAGAATGGGGAAGTCTGTGCATATACGTTCTGTTACACTTTCACGGTATTGCGGGCTGATAGCTCTATTGCTTCTGCTCGCGGCATGCGATAGCCCCACCAGCGGCACGCCTCCCGCAGGCACGGCGCCGGCGCAGAGAGATGGGAGTGCCGTGGCGCAATCGACATCGACGCCGGCGCAGGTCCAGAGCTCTACGTCCACGGCGGATACGGGCTCACACGGTACGCCTGGTCCATCGACCGCGCCCGGGATGACATACGCCTTTGTGCGTGCCGGTCAGGTGTGGGTGGTAATCAATGGAGCGAGCGCGGTGCAGGCGACGCACTTTGATTATAGCAGCGCCGGTTCTAGTCGCAACGTCTTTTTTGGGCAGCCGCTGTGGTTTGCCAGCGATCGCTTTCTTGCCTTTACTTTGAAGGTATTACCCGGGGGATTGGGTGGGGGCGGCTGCGGTTTTGACAGCGATTATGGGAGAAGCGGTCAACTGTTCGTGCTCGATACAACAAGCATGCAGCTTGCGCAGATCGCTGTGCCGGGAGAGCAGAGCGCTATAACGCCAGGCGCTCCATATAACGGCTATTGGGAGTATCTGTTCTCCGAAGATGACAGCCATCTCCTGGCCTGGCATAATGATCGCGGCCTGCGCGGCGCAGGTGGCCTCTATCGCTACGATCTGAACGCCGGAACGCTTGTCCTGACTATTCCTTCGAGCAGCGTCCCCGGCGCTGATAATTATGAGGCCTGGTACCCCATGCGCTACAGCAGCGGGCAACTTTATTACGAGACCATGATAGGCGGGGGCACGAATAACACGGTGTTTACCATCTACAGCCACTCAGTTTCGAATCCAGCAATGCCCGGCACAAAGGTGCTCGATGTCGGTAGTGAGCCGTTTTGCGCGAGCCAGGGGAATAATCCAAACAGCCCGCCCGTAAGCGGGCCGTTCAGGGAACCGGGTTGGGATATTTCCCCGGATGGGAAATACCTGGCCGCGCAGACAATGGTCACGAGCGGCAGTACGACGACGGGCAGTGTGAAAGTAGTAATGTTATCCACAGGGACGACGCTGACCTTGTTCGCACAGGCCCCGGCGCAGGTGCTTGATCAGGATGCGCTTCTGTCATGGTCACACGATGGTGGGGCGGTGGTACTGAAATCATCGCTCTCGCAGTTCACGCTCTATAGCGTTCTATTGTCGTCCCCGGCGACGATGCAGACGTACAGTACGAGCGGTGTAACGCTAAACAGCGGGAATGACCTGGTGCATCTGGTGTGGCAGGGGGATGGTGGCGTTTTTGCCATGTTTTGCTCACAGCAATTTGGGATCGGATCTAACCCGGGGTGTGCCAACGCCTATGAGTTTATCGTGGGTCAGCCCACCGGAGCGCTCTTGCTAGCGAATGCGTACAATTTCGCATGGGGATAGGCATAAGGCGGTCTAGTACAACAGTGCCACTCATACGGGGATGGCAGTTATTAAACGGCTTGGGAAGCCATTGGCTCAGTTCATATCAGAAATAAGTCAACCCCCTCCACAAGCCACTTCACAAGCTAAGTGGCACTGTAGTACCTGGATTATGCTCACGGGCTCATTGTTGATCGCGCTTGAAAAGCACAGCCACATCGAAGGTCGCCCTGGCGGAAACACTTGACAAGTTTACCCCTGCCTGCGCCGTCAGTGTCACACCAAACTTACTCTCACTTACAAAGATAGGTGAGCCATTGCCACCCTGACTCCAGTACACTCGGCGACCTCAGTCGGCGCTTATAGTTTCATCATAGCATGATAGATAATCAGCCAGATCTGCCGACATCAAGGGCATCGATAAAGGTTCAAGCGCGCTTTGACTTCCTCGGTGGAAAGATAGGAAGTAGCTATGATGGCTCGAGCCATATTTCTCCGCTGGATACTCTGCAGTTGCTCCCTATTCTCTCTTCCTCATCTACTCCTGCTTAGAATGCAACCTGGTATCAAATAAGAGTGTTTCACGCTCTTTGCCTGTACGATTGTTACATAGATCGGGCTTGCTCCCACATCGAAGAACTGCTCCAGAGACCAGAGGTAGATCAGATCGAAATTTGCCATTGGACATTACGAAACTGCCCTGTTTGTTCCTCTTTTTGTTCGCGTTGATCAGGCATACTGACTCTCAAAGGTGTTTTATTCATGCTTTGCGCATTTTATTGACAAGCTTTAGCGAAAGGAGAGGGAGATGGCAAGACAACGTTGCCTGCCCACGAATTTCTTCAAGGACCCGGATGTGATGGCGCTCTCTAACGGAGATGCGCGCCTGATCCTGGTCGGTCTGATCCTGAACGCCGATGACGAGGGTCGTGGGCTGGCACACGCCGCTATCCTGGGACGCGAACTGGACTATCCCCTCGAGGTGATCGAGGAGGCGCTCGTGGAGATAGAAGCCTGCGACCTCGCGCAGTGCTACCAGGTCGAGCGCCACCGCTACTACTGCCTGCGCCGCTGGCACGACTGGCAGACGCTCAGCAAACCGACCCCCTCGCGTTTTCCTGCTCCACCACCTCCATCTTCTTCCGGGGAATCCCAGGGAACCCCAGGCGTGCCCCACAATCCCCAGGGATCGCCAGGATTTCCCAGGGACATTCCGCCTGAAGAGGAAGGGGAAATGGAAGCGGAACCAGAAGCGAAACGAACAGAAGGGAAGGGAGAAGGTGAAGGTGACGCGCGCTCCAAGGTGGTGAGCTTCCCGACGGCTCGCACCAGCAGCACCAGCCCTGAGCAGCATCTTGAGCAAAGCACGCTCCAACTCGCGCACATCCTCAAGATCGCAGTCAGCCCTGCCCTCGTGCGCATCGCCGAGGAGTACCTGGAGGACCCGCTGCTCTCGCTGCTCGGAGAGGCCGATGCGGCGCGGGAGTACATCGACGACCGGCAGCGCAACCGCAAGGGCCAGCGCATGACCCCCGCCTTCTTCCGCCGCTGGCTCAAACGCGAGCATGAAGACGCGCTCGTGCGCCGCGCCAGGAGTCTCCAGGCCACCGGCACCACCGGGCGGGAGGGCACGCACTCTGCCACTGCCCCTCCCGGCAGCGCTGC
>DATGGW010000155.1:0-13240 GCA_035308345.1 Ktedonobacteraceae bacterium
ATTTGCAGCACCTGGCCATCGCAACGGCGATCAATCTGGTTCGCCTTGTCGATTGGTTTGATGGCAACCCGCTCGCTCCTACCCGCGTTTCGGCTTTTGAGAGGCTCTACAGAGCAGCATGAGGAGTTTGCCAGCAGTGTCCAAAGTGGAGCAAGCTCAGAAAATACTACTTACTGCTTCTGGCCCCGCCGCTTCTCCAACCACTTCTTAATGCTCGCCTCTTTGCCCTGATGCCCTGGCTCATAATAGTGATGCCCTTTCAGGCTCTCCGGCAAATACTCCTGCCGCTGCATAGATGGTGGTCTTTCAGCGTCGTCGATCTGCATATCTTTGTAGTAGTCGTGGGCGTACTTATAATTCTTGCCGTAATCGAGGTCTTTCATTAACTGCGTGGGCGAGTTGCGAATCTGCAAGGGAACGGGGTCGTTGCGGGTTTGCTGCACATCTGCCTGCACGCGGCTATATGCCTCATTTAACGCGTTGCTCTTAGGCGCGGTTGCCAGGTGGACGACGGCCTGCGCCAGCGCAAGATTGGCCTCCGGTAGGCCGACGAAATGCACCGCCTGCTGCGCCGCCACGCATACCAGCAGCGCTTGAGGGTCGGCCATACCCACGTCTTCGGAGGCAAAGCGAATCAAGCGGCGCACAATATAGAGCGGGTCTTCGCCCGCCTCGATCATGCGTCCCAGCCAGTAGAGTGAGGCATCTGGATCAGAGCCGCGCAGCGACTTATGCAGCGCGGAGATGGTGTCATAATGCTGGTCGCCACCTTTGTCATAGAGCAAGGCGCGGTGCTGCATGGCATCCTCAACCACTGCCAGCGTGATATGCGCGGGCGCACGTTCTTTGGCCCCTTCTCTGTTGCTTTGCGCCGCCAGTTCCAGCACATTGAGAGCAATGCGCGCGTCGCCATTGGCAAAGATGGCGATCTGTTGCAGCGCGTCCTCATCGATGGTAATAGCGAGCTGGCCCAGACCCCGCTCTTTGTCAAGTAGGGCGCGTTGCAGCAGATCCAGAATATGAGCTTCGCTCAAACCTTTCAGCACAAAGACACGCGAACGCGATAAGAGTGCGCTGTTCACCTCAAAACTGGGGTTCTCTGTCGTCGCACCGATAAGCGTGACCACGCCATGCTCGACATGGGGAAGAATGGCGTCCTGCTGCGCCTTGTTGAAGCGATGAATCTCGTCGATAAACATAATCGTGCGCTGCCCGGAAAATTGCTTCAGTTTTCTAGCATCTTCGACCACTTTTCTCAGGTCGGCGACCCCGGCCGAGACCGCGCTGAGCCGCACAAAATGCGCCCGCGTCAGGCGGGCGATCACCTCGGCCAACGTTGTCTTGCCGCTGCCCGGTGGTCCCCACAGGATCATAGACGAAATTGCATCTCCCTCGATGCTGCGGCGTAATATTCTACCAGGCCCCAGCAGGTGTTCCTGACCCACAATCTCGTCCAGGGTGCGCGGGCGCATACGCGCTGCCAGCGGCTCCTCCGCAGCGCCAGTGGGGGATGTATTTTTGCGACCTGACGAAAGGCCCTCCGAACCGAAGAGCGACGTTGGATCTGCCATGTATCTCACTTACTGTTTGCGCCATGAAATCCGAATATGTGTGCTATAAGCATACCACATGAGCACCTTTTTCAGCGCATTGAGAAGCGCGGGTACCTTTTTGACGTCTTATTAGAGTGGTTGCATCTATACTCGACAGGTCATTTCCGATATGTTACTCTTATATCAGAATAAGAAGCATTGAGCCATATGATTTAGAGGGGGTCGGAAAGAAATATTTATTGACCATGAATGGAGCATATATGTCGTTAGACTTATCGAGGCCAAAGGATGTTCATATCGACGAGCGTTTGCGTAAAGAGCCGATTATCTGGTTGAGCACAGTGCGACCAGACGGGCGTCCACATCTGGTACCCGTCTGGTTTTTCTGGGACGGCCAGACAATTACCATTTATAGCCAGCCGGGCAGTCTGAAGATGCGCAATTTGCAGCACAACACGAATGTAGCGCTGGCCCTGGATACCTCCGATGAGGGAGACGATGTCGTCATCATCGAGGGCAAGGCGGAGTTGCTGGGCAGTTCCACTCAGACCATGAATGACTCGAAATACATAGCAAAGTACGAAGCCCTTATCAAGAGGATGGATTCTGACCCTGAAGAGCTGGCTGCATCCTATTCAGAAGTGATACGGGTGATACCCACTAAATTCATTAGCTGGAACTAGCTTCCAGGGCGACCGCAAGGGTCGCCCCTACCCTATACGAATTGGTTAGTAGAGCCTTTTCTGAGCATTCACAGTCCCTCGGAGAATCTATGTCGATCGAGAGCTATTTGCAGGCTGCTCCAAAGGCGGAATTGCACGTTCACCTGGAAGGAGCCATTCAGCCGGCAACGGTGCTGGCCCTGGCAAGACGCAATAAGATCGCTCTGCCGGTGGAGAATGAGGCGGAGCTGCGACGGCGCTTCGTCTATCGCGATTTTGACCACTTCATCGAAACCTTCATGATGGTGACTGGCTGTTTGAAGACGAGCGAAGACTATGAGCAGATCGTCTACGAGTATGGCGCGGAGATGGCGCGCCAGAACATTCGTTACGCTGAAGTGACCGTTACACCAGCCACTCACCACCTGCTAGGCGTTCCACACGATGTCTATTTCTCAGGCATGCAGCGCGGCAGAGCGCGAGCGCAAGCCGACTTCAACGCGCAAATCAACTGGATATTTAACATTGTGCGCCGCTGGACAGATACTACACGCACGCGCCCCATGGCTGACTACGTGACCAGTGTGGCGATCGAAGGGAAAGATGATGGTGTGGTGGCCCTCGGGCTGGCAGGCTCAGAGGTGGGCACGCCGCCTGAACCTTTTGCCTCCTGGTTTGAGCGCGCTCTTGCCGCCGGGTTACACAGCGCGCCTCATGCAGGCGAAATGGCCGGAGCCGCGAGCATCTGGGGCGCGCTCACCACTCTTGAGGCAGAACGTATCGCGCATGGAGTGCGCGCCATTGAAGACCCCGCGCTGGTAGACTATCTCGTTCAGCATCGCATTCCCTTAGACATCGCCCCGACGAGCAATATCTATCTCGGGGTCTACCCCTCCTATGCCGCCCATCCACTACCGCAGCTATATGCGCAAGGCGCCACTATCACAGTCAGTACCGATGATCCGCCCCTTTTCAACACCACGCTGAACCAGGAAGTGGCCTTGCTGGCAACCCACTTTGGACTGGGTGTCTCCGCTATCGATGAGATTCTCCTGAACGGCATCCGCTGCAGCTTCCTGCCAGAGCAACGCCGCCTGGAGTTGGAGGCGGAATTCCGGTCAGAACTAGAAGCCTTGAAGACAAAACACATAGATTCCATGTAGGGTCGCCCTTGAATATATTGCATATTGGACGACGATTGCACTTACCCAGATATCCCTACATCGTGCTCACCGGGTCGATGTCTACTTCCCAGCCGGGCGTATCAATCACGCGCAGGAGCGGGTGCAGGTCGGGGCCGCGGGCAATCATTTGCCAGCGATACTTGCCATTCACGCGCTCCATCAGCGCGGGCGCGGGACCGACGATATCCGTTTGCGCCAGGCCGAGGCGCGCGATCCAGTCGTCAAGCTTTTCGCGCAGCAGCAGTGCCTCATTTTGCGAACGGCGGCGGTTTTCGTGGCTATAGGTGAATTTGACGAACTGGCGAAATGGGGGATAGCTATAGCGGCGGCGCGCCTCGATCTCGGCGGCATAAAATTCGTGGTAGTCGTGGCGTGAGGCGGCGTCGATGCAAAAATGCTGCGGGTTGAAGGTCTGGATAATCACCTGTCCCGCCTCCTCGCCGCGCCCGGCGCGTCCTGCCACCTGCGTGAGCAGCGTGAAGGCGCGTTCAGAGGCCGAAAAATCGGGCAGCATCAAGGCGATGTCGGCGGAGATGACGCCAACCAGCGTCACGCCGGGCAGGTCCAGTCCTTTGGCGATCATCTGCGTGCCCACCAGGATATCGGCCTCGCGATTGGCGAAGCGGTCCAGCAATTGCTCGTGGGCGCGGCGATTCTTGGTCGTATCGCGGTCCCAGCGCAAGAGACGCGCGTTGGGGAAACTGCGTTCAATGGTATCGACCACTTTCTCGGTGCCCAGGCCAAAATAGCGCATGCTTTCGCTGCCACATTGCGGGCAGGTGCGTAACACTTTGCTCTGCCCGTTGCAGTAGTGGCAGAGCAAGACGCGCTCGGTCGAGTGATACGTGAGCGGCACATCGCACTTATCACACATCGCCACGAAGCCGCATTCGCGGCATAGAATACAGCTTGCCGCGCCGCGCCGGTTGAGATAGAGGATGGCCTGCTGCCCGCGGCTCAAGACCTGTTCAATCTCGCTGTACAAACGGCGGCTGATGATGCTGGTGTTGCCCGCGTGCAGTTCGTCGCGCAGGTCGATTACCTCGACGGGCGGCAGTGTCGCGCCGATACGGTTAGGCAGCTCGATCAGGCGATATGCCTTGCGTTCGGCGCGATAAAACGACTCGACCGAAGGAGTCGCGCTGCCCAGCACGACCGGGATATCGAGCATGCGCCCAAGCGTAATGGCCGTTTCGCGCGCGTGATAGGTTGGCCTGCGCTCGCTCTGTTTGTAGGCCGGTTCGTGCTCCTCGTCCAGTATGAGCATGCCTAAATCCGGCAGCGGCGCGAAGAGAGCGGAGCGCGACCCGATCACCACATCCACCTTACCCGCGCGAATGCGCCGCCACTCATCGTAGCGTTCCCCGTCGGAAAGCGAACTGTGGATGATGGCGACGCGCCCAGGAAAACGCCCCACGAAACGGTAGACAGCCTGCGCCGTCAAAGCGATCTCCGGCACCAGCACAATGCCGCGTTTCCCCTGCGCAATCAAAGTCGCCAGCGCCTGCAAATATACCTCTGTTTTGCCGCTGCCCGTGACGCCATGTAATAAGATGGGAGCCATTGGTTGCGCATTCGTAGGGACGCGATTTATCGCGTCCTGGCTATTTACCCGGTCGCCATTTGAGGACGCCATACATCGTGCCCCTACGATCTGTTCAAAGGCCGCCTGTTGATCGTGCGTTAATGGAAGTGGCGCGCTGGCCGGGATGTTACGTCCCACCAATGGATCGCGCCGCGCTTCTATCTCCTGGATGGCAATAATCCCGTCGCGCACCAACGCTTGCAATTGTCCAGGATTTAGCCCACTCGCCTTGCAGAGCATAGGCGGCGTCCAGTGCGCGTCGGCGCTGGCATCTGGCCGGTCATGTTCCAAAAGATCAATAGCAGCCAGTTGCTTCTGCGCCAGCAGCCCTGCTCTGTTTTCACGGGTGAGCGAAAAGGCGCTGGAAGAGCCGGGGATGGCCCAGGGATCAGGTTTTGTGGGTCGCCGTCGCACGTTATCCGGCGCGATGGGAACAGCAGTTGGTTCGGGCAGGTTTTCGCGCATCCGCTCCTCTGTGCGCTGCTTCCACGCAGCCAGCGCCTCACCACGCGCGAGCAGGCGCGCGATGCGTTTGCGCCGGGCATGGGCGCGGGGCGTATGCAATTGAGCCTCGCGCGCGATTAATCCACTGGCTAACGCCTCTTTCAGCACCTCTTTCGCGCGTTTCGGCCCCAGCATCTCTTGCAAGCGCTCCACGTCCAGTTCGCCATCCGCGAGCAATAAGCCGATCAGCGCGCGTGTGCTGGTCAATACCTGTTGTTCTTGCGCATCTATGGCTGGCCGGTCATCTGTTATCAAGCGCAGCGCCACTTTTGAACGCTGCATCAAACCGGGCGGCAGCATGATCTGCGCCACTGAAGCGAGCGGTGTGACATAATACATCGCCATCCACTCAGCCAGTTGGCGTTGATGTGCTAATAAGGCCGGTTCGAGATCAAGGATGGTGGAAATGGGGCGGATTTCTCTATCTCCAGCATCTTCCGTAATATGCCATACAATGCCCTCTACAAGGCGATCTCCATAGGGAATGGCGACCAGTTGACCGGCGCGCAGTTCATTTTCAAGCGCGAGTGGAACGCTGTAAGTCAGCAACGGGTCTTCCGTGTTCCAACTGGCGGCAGAGGTTAGCACTTCGGCAAACACTAGCGTCTCCCAAATTCGTGTTCCAGGGCGGACAGGCTAAAATGCGCCATCGTTGGACGGCCATGACAGCAGCTAAAGGGAGCGCCGGTGTGTCCAAGTTGCTCGATCAATTCGCGCATCTCGCTCACCGTCAGGAAGTAATTGGCCTTGATCGCCGCCTTGCACGCCACGTTTGCCAGCGCGTGTTCTTCCCACGTCTCGCTATGGCCTTTCTTCTCCGGCGCGGTTAGCTCCGCCAGCAATTCTCGCAGTGAACGCGCGTTCATCTGCTTGATAAGCACATCTGGCACCGCGAGCACTTCGAGAACGCCATCATCCAGTAGTTCCAGCGCAAAGCCAATGTGTGTTAACTGCTCGCTGTGTTCTTCCACGGCCTCCAGTTCAGCAGGCGCAAGGTCAAGTTTGATGGGCGCTAATAACAGTTGGGATAGTGAAGAGCGCGCCTGCAGCGCCGCCACCATGCGCTCTAACAGGATACGCTCGTGCGCAGCGTGCTGGTCGACCAGGTACATACCATCTGGCCCTTCTGTCACGATATAGCTCTGCGAAAGTTGACCGATGACGCGCAGCGGCGGGAGACGGGTTGTGTTGGCGTTAGATGCATCAGGGCGTCCGACCACAAGGGTCGCCCCTGCATCGTCCGATGACGCCTGTTTTTCCGTATCGTCCTGCCTGCGCACATGGCTTTGCCACAGCCGCGAGAGCATAGGCGACTTGCTGCCAGTCTCCTCTTCGCTAACGGTCAGCCAGGGATTATCCCCTGGTAATGCAGGGAAATTTTCTTCCTCTATATGGATGTGGTTTATCGCGTCCTCGTCCGCGCCAATATTTGATCGCGTAGGGGCCCGATTTATCGCGCCCGCGTTCACCTCGTCGGGCAGGTCGAAATCATCTCCGTCTTCGATATGCAGCGTTGCGGGTGATATATATGTGGTAGATGCGATATCAGATGGCGCGGGGTCGGAGGGCGTGATGTCGGATGACGCAGCGTTGGGGGACGAGATAAATATCGTCCCTGCAGATTCGTTACCCCACCTGGGCATCTGCGCTTCTTCCAGCACAGCCTGGCGCACAGCGCGCAGGATGGCCGCGTAAACGCGCCGCTCCCTCAAAAAGCGTATCTCGGTCTTGGCAGGATGGACATTGACATCAATTTGTGATGGGTCGATGGCGATATTGATCACCGCGATAGGATGTCTGCCAGCCATGAGCAGCGAGTGATAGGCTTCCTCGACGGCGTAGCTGAGCATGCGGCTCATCACCCAGCGGCGATTGACAAAGAACGACATGTGCTGGCGCGTGCTTTTATAACAGGTCGGTAGGCTGGTATAGCCGGTCACGACCGGCCGCTCGGCATCATCATCTTTCAATCCATCCAGGCTGCTGATAGGTGTCATCTGTTCCGCGATCTGCAGGCCATAAATGTCGATCAGCGAGCTGGAAAGTTGCCCATCTCCAGGGGTGGCGAAAATCTGCCGTCCATCGCTGGACACGTTGAAGCGGATTTCCGGGTAGGCCAGCGCGTACTGTTCAAGCAGGTGATGACAGTGGCTAACCTCCACATTGCGGCTCTTCAGGAACTTCAGGCGCGCTGGAACCGCGCTGAAGAGATTGCGCACAGTGACGGTCGTGCCAGCAGGCGAGGCAGCGGCTGTTACCGCGGAGATTTGCCCGTTATGCGCCTGAATCTGCGCTCCCTGTTCGGCCTCGTGGTAGCGGCTGAGCAGCGTCACCTCGGCCACGGCAGCAATGCTTGCCAGCGCTTCGCCGCGAAAACCCAGCGAGCGAATACGTTCCAGGTCATCAATGCTGGCTACCTTGCTGGTGGCATGTCGCGACAGAGCCAGGGTCATTTCATCAACTGGAATGCCGCTGCCATTATCGGTGATGCGAATAAGCTGGAGTCCACCGTTCGTCAGATCGACGCGAATCTGTGTTGCACCCGCGTCGATGCTGTTTTCGATCAGTTCCTTGACGACGGACGCGGGCCGCTCGACGACTTCACCGGCCGCGATTTTGGCGGCCACATCGGGCGCGAGTTGACGTATGGTCATGCTGCATACTCCCAGCGATTGCAAAGATAGCTTCTACAGATAAGAACGAGTGTTCAGGAAGTATTATAACACGGGGGAGGTTTAATGGATGATCTGCTTTAGTCTTCGCTCCAGCTTTCTCTCCGCCGTTCAGCGATCAGCTCATCAGCCAGCGAGCGCTCTGGTGAGACGTACTGACTAACCAGTTCCTGTATTCGCTTGATCGCTTGTTGTAAGGTACAGATACGCAGTTCTTTTCCATCCAACTCCAGGATAACCTCGTTTCCGACCTGAACACCTAGTGCCTGGAGGTATTCGGCTGGTATTACAACGCTGCCATCTTCAGCTATTTTGGTCCAAATGAGCTCCATAATCACCTTCTATAGAGTTTGTAACAAATCATGAGTGATGACATCCTGATGAACATTTACCATCAAAATCGGCCGTGTCATTCTGAGCGCAGCGAAGCATCTCGCTTGCCCCAGACAGATGCTGAGCGCAGCGAAGCATGACAGCTCACTTCCGCTCTTGATCGTTAATATTCATTAGGGTCAGGTATACCACACTTTGAAATGCCTGTAAAATTTGAAATGAAATACTTTGATCAGGCAGATAAACTTTTTCCAATCTTACTCATACATATCTGCGCCGAGAATATTCGCTATGGATGGCTGGAAGCCACCTACAAAGAGGAGACAAGGTATGCGCAAAGAGTATCATAAACTGGTTCGCGATTTGATTCCTGAGCATATTCGTATGCATGGTGATGCCTGTATAATTGATACAATGTCAGAGGAAGATTACCGGCAGGCGCTGCGCGAAAAGCTTGTTGAAGAAGCCCAGGAAGCATGCGAGGCTGATGTGTCACAACTTGCAAAAGAACTGGCTGATCTGTATGAAGTGATTGATACGTTGATGGCCGTCTATGATATTTCTCTTGAGCAGGTCAGGGCCATTCAGGAACGTAAACGTAGAGAAGTCGGTGGCTTTGAACAACGTATACGTTTACTCTGGACCGAGTAACCAACAGGAAAGATAATGGACTTTCTTATTTTTCCTACCATCGTTCCTGCATGAGAAAAGAATAAAGGTACGTCGCGCTTGCCCCTACTGTGTTTTTGCCTGAAATATAGGGTATTCGCCTGATGGTCTGCAGACAAAATTTGCTATAGAATTTTACGATGGTATGTAACACAGTAGTACGTCATAGCAGAGGAGAGGAGTTCAGCGCGTGCAGCAGTCTATCCCGGAGATCGTATCAATAGCGGAGGCATGCCTGGGTGGTTTGCGTGGGCGTTCAGCGCTGCTCATTGGGTCGGAGATGCAACAACAGCCCTATAAGATGCTGCTGCAGCAGGCGAGCATCAAGAGCATCTACCAGGAGGAGACTCCTCAACGCCTCGCTATGCTTCTGCCGCATGTGCAGTTACTGATGAATATGCCCGATCCCTCTCTGCCAGATAGCGCGGCTCTACAGGTAACAGCAGCCGCCATCGCGCAGGGCTGCGCTGGCCGCCGCGCCCCATTGGTCATCTTTGACCTTGCCGAAACCCCATCCATCGAAGAACTGGCGGGCCTGCTGCCTGCCGTCTGCCTGTACACGCCTGATGACCTGCGCTCGATCCTCTCTCAATATAAAATGCAAATCGCCTGACTTTGTGGTACAATGGGGCGGGTTTGTTCATATTATAATGAGGTATCAATGGAAGTCATTAAAATATCGCCGCGTGGCTATTGCTATGGGGTTGTAGATGCATTGCAGATCGTTCGTCAGGCCGCGAAAGACGCGGCGCTTCCCCGCCCTATCTATGTCATCGGACAAATTGTGCATAATCGTCATGCCATTGAAGAATTGACCAATCTTGGCGTAATCACACTGGATGGCCCCGACAGGGCAAGCATTCTGGAACAGGTCACTACTGGAACCGTCATCTTCACCGCTCACGGCGTTTCTCCCCTCGTCAAACAGCGAGCCAGCGAGCGCGGCCTCAACTGTATCGACGCGACCTGCCCGGATGTGATGGTCACGCATGACCTTGTGCAGGCCCTGGTGGCGCAGGGCTACTTCATCCTGTATGTCGGCAAGAAGGGACACCCCGAACCGGAAGGGGTGCTTGGCGAGGTTCCAGGGCATATCATACTGGTAGAAAACGAAGCCGATGTCGATGCTCTGGAACTGACACCCGAACAGTCTCAAAAAATTGCCATCTCCACGCAGACAACACTTTCCCAGTGGGATACCAGGCGCGTGATTGCATACATTAAACAGCGCTATCCGCATGCCGAGGTGCATATCGACATATGCAAAGCCACGCAGACGCGCCAGGAAGCCGTCGTCGCGCAGGCCAAAGGAGCGGACTTGACAGTGGTAGTTGGCGATCCACGCAGCAACAACACCAATCGCCTTGTGCAGGTTTCAGAGGAACTGGCAGGCGTTCCGGCAGTGCGCGTCGAAGACCTCTCGCAACTGAAAACGGAATGGCTAAAAGGCAAACACCGCATTGCCGTCACCGCCGGAGCTTCTACACCCAGCCAGGTAACACGCGAAGTCATCCGCTTCATCGAACAATACCAACCAGAACAATAAGAAAACAACCTCGTACAGGGTAAGGGCGAATCATACAGAGTAGGGGCTACTGCGTAGCGAGATCTTTGCGGTCGCCCTGGAGAATGAGATGAAGACACTACGCCAGGTTTTTGGCAATTATTCCGAGGAAGAGCTTGAGCAATTGGCACAGTGGTGGGGCGTAGGCGATAAGCCCGCCGAAGGTTGGCAGCATCACATGAGTTCGCTGGCGCAGGCCCTGCAGAGTCCGGTCGCGGCGCGTTTTGCCTGGGAACAGCTTGATGCGGACTCGCGCCAGGTTTTACACACAGCGCTGACCCTATCCGCGCCAGATGGCGTGATGCGTGATGTGCTCTACAAACTATCAACGCACATTTCGAGTGAGGCGTTTGAGCAGGCGGTAGCCACCCTGCAACAGCATCTCCTGCTGGTGGATGAGCAAATTATAGCAAAGACCGGGCGCGCTGCCACGATCGCGACATTGACCAGGGTCAAATCGCCCGCCGAAATCATCACGAAACTCGGCGTGCCTAAAGATATGGCCGACGTGCTGCTGCTGGTTGAGCGCGAAATCTATACACAGAATCTGGATCGTTCCGCGCTAAAACTTGAGCAAATCCTGGCGAGCCTGCACGCCGACGCTATCAACTTGATTGGGCAGCGTTATGGCTTCACGCTATATGACTATTTCTCGCGTATAGATACGCGCGCGCGGCTGGTCGGGCAGTTAGTGCAGCCTGAAGTGCCGGTGTTCGCCTGGGAGCAGTTCGATGCGGCTACACGCAGGCTGATTAAATGGCTGGCCGAAGAAGGCGGCATGGCGAGCATGCAGGCTGTGCGCGAGCATACCGTTTATGACAATCCCACGTTGGCGCGCTGCATTCGCGCGCTTGAAAACTACGCCATAGCCTTTGATACCTTTGTCGGGCAGGAACGCAGGCTTTTCGTGCCGCGTGAATTGCTCAAGAATCTAAAGAAAGCCGTACAGCAGGCGGAAATCGTGGAAGAAAGCGGGCCAGTTGGCCTGGTTGAACTTGATACTCCACTCGCCTTAACGCACCAGCCAGGCCCATTAGCACTGTATGACCTCACAACCATCATTGGGACTATGTACCAGCAGAACATCGAGCCGACGCAGG
Organism: Ktedonobacteraceae bacterium; assembly: GCA_035308345.1. Lineage (GTDB taxonomy): Bacteria > Chloroflexota > Ktedonobacteria > Ktedonobacterales > Ktedonobacteraceae > CF-113. The sequence goes on from DATGGW010000155.1 coordinate 11,827, forward strand.
CGGGCTATGTACCAAAGCGTATCGCCAACAAAATGCTTCCCCTGCTCCAGATCAAGCCTCGCGTCACATCTGGTTATGACGGCAATGAGAACCTGACGCTCGATATGCTCTTCAACATTGCCAGTGAAATGAAACTGGTGAAGCTTTCCCGCCCTTCCAGTAACGCGGAGAAACCACGCTATATCGAGGGCGCATCGCTGAAGGAATGGCCCCAGGGAGGCACGCAGGGCATGGTGCGTATATTGCTGGAAAACTGGCAGCAAAGCAGGCATTGGATTGATATCGCGGGCGCGAATTTTAATCCCTATTCAAATGATGCCTTTTACCTGGACTATCAATCTGGACGTAAAACCCTGGTCTCCTACCTGCAAACCTGTACTCCCGGACGCTGGTATACGTTTTCATCGCTGCTGCGCACTATCAAAGAGCAGAATCCCTACGCGCTGCGCCATCGTTATGCTTATACAGGTGTTACGGGCATACGCAACGCGAAAACCATCCTCGCCCGCTGGTACCAGGTCGAGGGCGAGATCTTCACGGGGCTGGTATCGTCTAGCATGTACGAAATGGGTATAGTTGCGCTGGGCTATGACCAATCCGATCCTGGTCAGGAGAAAAAGCCGGTCAATCCAATCGCTTTTATGGTGACCGATCTGGGCGCGGCAGCTCTGTCTTCGTCTAAAGACGCTCCAGCTCAGGATGATACCCAGGAGCAAAAGCGCACTCTTATCGTGCAGCCGAACAACGAATTGATGCTCTTGCAGCCCGATTGGCCGACGCTTTATAGCCTGCTGCCTTATGCGCAGCTCGACCAGGCGGGCATAGTGAGCCGTTTGACGCTCTCGCGCAATTCCTTCCTGCGCGCTTTAGCACAGGGCAAGAATTTTGAGCAGATTCAGGGTATTCTCCAGGAACGCAGTCAGAAAGAATTGCCACAGAATGTTCTCTATAATCTCGCGGACTGGGTGCGCTCGTACAAAGAAGTCACCTTCTCACAGGTGTACCTGATTGAAATTCCCAGTGAGAACCTGGCAAATGAAATAGTCGCTTCGGGGAAACTGAAGTCCTTTGGTTTGCGCAGACTCGCGCCCTGCGTGCTGGCCGCGAGCAACGAAACTAATCTGCAAGAATTGCGCCGCGCGTTTGAGAAGGATGGGATTGTGGTGCATATCCTGGGCGATATCGTTCCTCGCGACAAATATGGGACTACTTACGGCAGGTATCGATGATCTGCATCGCCTGCTCGCGCGCGTCAAGCTGGATGAGAGTCAACACCTGGTGGAAGATGGCGTGACGCAGCAAGTTACAGCGAAAATCCAGTTCCGGGTCGTGTTCTTCAAGTTCGTCGCTCTCTTCACGCATGCTGCTGAGGCGCTGCTCCAGCTTGCGCAGTTTCAGGACGAAAAAGGCCAGG
>DATGGW010000156.1:0-5047 GCA_035308345.1 Ktedonobacteraceae bacterium
CCGCAGCGCGATTTCGCCGCGATTGGCAATTAAAATCTTACGAAACATATCCACAGGGCCTCACGCTCGCTGTCTTTTCTTCATTCGCAGATGAAATAGTACGGTGCGCGAATGTTTAGCTATTATATCACGCGAGCATGACCCTGTGTAGCCATCTTTCCCGCCCTTACTCAACGATCCTCCCGTCGCTGATTTGCAATATGCGGTCGGCGGCCTCGACAATGGTGGGGTCGTGGGTGGCGACCAGCAGGCCGATGCCGCCGTCGTGGGCGGTCTCGCGCAGCAGGTTGGCGATTGCGCGTCCCGTCATGGAGTCCAGGTTGCCGGTAGGTTCATCGGCCACAATGAAGCGCGGCGCATGCACCAGGGCGCGCGCAAGGGCCACGCGCTGCTGCTCGCCGCCGGAGAGTTCGAGGCCGCGATGGTTTGCGCGCGGTGCGAGTCCCACCCGCTTGAGGGCTTCGCGGGCCAGTTTTGTGCGCTCCCCAGCTTCCGCGCGCGCCAGGCGCATGGGCAGTTCTACGTTTTCCTGGGCCGTGAGCGAGGGGAAAAGGTGCGCATTCTGGAACATCATGCCGATGCTCTGGCGGCGCAGGCGCGCGCGAGCATTTTCATCAAGCGTGGCAAGGTCGCGCTCAAGGATGAATACCTGCCCGGCTGTGGGGTTATCCAGCCCGATCAGGATGTTGAGCAGCGTGGTTTTGCCAGAGCCTGAGCGGCCCCGCAAAGCCACAAACTCACCCGGCCGGACGTGCAGATCGATGCCGCGCAGTGCATGCACTACGGCGCTCCCCAGGCGGAACTCGCGCGTTACCCCGCGCGCCTCGGCAACGGTCTTACTAGCCGTTTCGGCGGTGTTGGCGGTGTTGGCGGTATCCTGCATTATTTCACCTCTCCCTGCATAGTTTGCTGGTCATTTTGCTCTATCTCAGCGGACGCAGTCCCATTCGATGCCACGCCTTTCCCACTTCCAACCGGCCACAACTCAATGTGATCATCGACGATACGCACCTCGGCGCGCCCATTAAAGTTGAAGCTCTCCAACGCCTCTTTGGGGAGTTGCAGCCGTCCCACGCGGTCGATCAACACGGACTCGCGATGTGTCTGGCTCGGCAGACCAATCACGGCGCTGGGCAGCGCCGTATACTCGCCGCCAGCCTCGCTGAGCGGAGTCTCGCGGCGCACCGTTTCTGTGCTGGTGCGCCCATCGCGGATGGCGATTGTGCGGTCTACCACCGCCGCGATAGCGATATCATGCGTAACGATAATAATCGTTATCCCCAGTTCGCGATTGATGGCGCGCAGTAATGCCAGAATTTCATGGGCCGTGGCCGAATCAAGTTCTCCCGTCGGCTCATCTCCTAATAATAGTTTTGGCTTATTCGCCATCGCAACCGCGATAGCCGCACGCTGTTGCTCGCCGCCAGAAATCTGATCCGGTCGTTTCTGTTCCATGCCTTTTAATCCGACCAACTCCAGCAGCTCCACAGCGCGGCGCGAGCGGCCGACCGGGTCGACTCCACCGAGCACCTGCGGCAATTCGACATTGGCCTGTATGCTTAACTCCGGCAACAGATTGCGCCCGCTCTGCTGCCAGACATGCCCGACGGTGTAGCGCTGATAGTTGATGCGCTGCGCCTGGCTCAAATGCGTAAGGTCCTGTTTATCGACAACACACTTACCCGCGCTGGGCATGTCCAGGCTGCTCAGTATGTTCAGCAGCGTGCTTTTGCCCGATCCGGATGCTCCCACAATGGCGATCATCTCTCCCGCAGCCACTTCCAGATCTAATCCCTGCAAAGCGACAACTTCCAGATCGGCCACTTTATATATTTTTACCAGATTATCACAGGTAACAAGCGTTTGTGGCATATTCTCTCCTCAATATTTAATCCGCGTTAAGCCGCAGCGTCTGAGCGATCTCTGGCCGCGAAACCACGCGGATCATCACAGCCAGCGCCACAATACATATAACGATTAAGGCGCCCAGCACGATTAACAGAGACACGGGGGCAACCAGTTGGATAGGCGGCACATTTTGCAATACAAAAAAAGCAGCGCTGGAGATACCACTGGTCACGCCCGTAGCTGTAGCGCTGGTGAAGATTATCGCGGGCAGGGCCAGCAGCGAGAGCAGCGCGCCGCACAGCAAGCCAAGCAGCAGCGATGTGATATAGATAATAGCCTGCTCCCATGACAGGATGCTGGCTATCTGCGGCGGCGACGCCCCCAGCGCGCGCAATACGGCAAAGCTGGTAAGGCGATTGCGCGCGCTCAACCAGGATGCTATCAAGCTGCCCGCCAATGCCAGCAGCATGGCCGTTGTCGCGCCAATGCTCAGCACGCCCAGCAGGTCCAACGAGAGCGGATCGTTCTCCAGACTGGTAATTATGGCGCGCCGGTCATAGAGCGGATCGAGCACGGCGCAGCAACCGGTGGTGAGAGCCTTGCGCACGCTGGCGATCGACGCAGCATCATCGCGCGAACGCACCCAGGCGTAATTGATGGGAAGCGTGATGCCATTTAGCGAGAAGGCTTTGATATAGGTAGGAGCAAAACTCCGGTAATCGACGAGTATGCCGCCCGAAGGTATATTGCCGTTGTCACCTCCTGTAACGTTGTCGCTGATAGTGGGAATAAGGTTGACTTCCGCGATGGGCGTGAAGATCAACGGGCCGTAGGGACTGAAGTTCAGCGCGAAGGGCTTACCGAGCGCAAGGTGTAAATTCTGCCAGGTCGCGCTATCAACGATGGCGGGCGTCACGCCGCTGGCCTGCGCGTCCTTGCGATGCGCGATTAGCATCGCCATAAGCGAGGGGAGCGATTGCGACGAGTCCTGGTTCGTCCAGTTGGGGCCAGCGGTACTCGCGAAGTTGTTGGCATCGACCGCTTCAAGCTGCATTGTAATGGCCAGGACGCTGCCGCCGCCGATCACCTGCGAACTGTAGCCCAGGGTGACGGAAGCCAGGCCGGGAATGGCTTTGAACATGTCAGTATTTTCATCCAGCGACACCGCGCTAAAACTGTTGTCTTCGGGCACACCACTGAAGTCTGCGCCCGCCTGGAACGAGGCTACCTGCGGGACGCGCTGGGCCTGCGACGCGTTGTAAACCAGCGCGAAGATCACAAACGAGGTCGCCAGAGCGAACAGCAGGGTCATCCGTGACGACTGGCGGGGCGAACGCGCCATCTCCGCCAGCGCCAGCATGGGAGCGGCGCTGCGACTGCGCGCTGCCAGCCATGCACCCAGGCGCAGCAGCAGTTGGAAGAGGCGCAGGAAGATCAACATACAGGCGATCAGCAGGAAGACCGTGCGCAGCATGGTCAGAGGGGATAGCAGCAGCAGGCGCAATTGCGGGTCCAGCGTGCCAGAATTGATGAGGTAGTAAGATACAGCGAAGCCGACCAGCGCGATAATGATAGCCACGATATCCAGGTTGATGCGCTGCCAGATAGGGCGGCGCGTGGCGCGGGCAGCCTCGCGCCGCGCGGCCAGGATATCGAGTTGCATGGCGCGGTAAATCGAAATCACCATAGCAATGATCGAGGCAACTACCGCAACGAGTGCATACCCACCAAGATTAAGCAATATCGCTCCTGGATTGCCCGCAATCAGCGCCAGCACTCCCTGATCCGCCAGTGAGCGCGCGCGCAGGATTATTAGCGAGACCAGCGCGACCGCCAGCAGTGGCCCGGTGATAAGCGCGACCGCCCCCAGCGCGACACTCTGCACTGCGAACGCCCCGAAAATTTGCGAGCGACTGGCCCCGCGACTGCGCAAAATCGTGATGGAATCCGATTGGCGCTCCACCAGGAAATCCGACATCATGCTCACGAAGAAGAGCACCAGGGCCAGTACAAAGGCCAGCATACTCAGCACAGGAACCTGGGCTACGGCAATACGATCATGATAACGCTGCAAAATATCGCTGGGCAGCACAACGGTGGTCTGTCCAAGATACGCTCCCTGGTTATAGTCGGGGTTGTTGCCCACGTCCACCTGCACTGCGTTGACCCCATTCAAAATGTCATCCAGGTTATTGATGACGATGCGCGAGGCATCAAGTGGATAGTACCAGGACATGACCAATGGCTGATCCAGGGTTGTTCCGGCCGCCTGCGAGTCGGCAAAAGCCGTGTTATAGAGCGTCAGCAAGGCGTTGTTCGCGGCCAGCCCGGTGATGATGGAGCCGCCTGGAGGGGGGCGAGGAACGCTCTTATAGGTATTGCCATGCCAGTAGGGATCGTTTTCACCATCAATGTTGAATACTCCGACCACGCGCAGCATCACATTATCTATAATAAGTACATGCGGGGGCAGGCTGAAGCTAAAACTTGTCGGGATAAGCGAACCGACGGTGGCATTGAGAAGAGTAGCGCTCTCCTGTGTCAGCGCGATATCAAGCGTCTTGTCGCCGGTCTGCCCATTGTCCTGTGGCAGCCGCCCTTGCGCCAAGCGCAGGTGCGCTGCCGCCTGCGCCATCGATGCTCCGCTAAACTGGATAAGATCGCACGATTCAAAAGGCGGTTTTTGCCCACTGCAAGGTGTTGGCTGATTGACATAAATAGGCAGTAATGGCACCTGCACGGAAAATTCAAGCGGTTTGAGATACGGCCCCAGCTTACTTTGAAATTCCGCGTTGAGCTTTTGCGTGGTCTGGTCGATTATCGCTTTAGATACAACCTTGCTCTGACCGAGCACCTCTATATCAGAACTTTGGTACGAAGTAGAAATAACGCCGCGCAGGCCCGCGCTCTGTGACACATCCGAATAGAGTGGCACCGCGCAAACCAGCATCACAGCGGCCACGATGCCCACGCCGGTGATCAGCAGCAGTCTCCACGTCTGGCGCACGCGCCACCGTGCCAGTGTAACAATACCAGGCAGCCTTGCCCCGCGCGACTTATTCGCTCCGCGCGCGTTGCGTTCAGGCACAACCGGCTGCTGCTGCGGATCACTCGCTTTTGTAGAGAGGGACATACCAACCTCATTTCCACGGGATTGTCAAGGATGGCAACCTTTAACCAGAGTGTGGGATATTGCCCA
>DATGGW010000157.1:0-4323 GCA_035308345.1 Ktedonobacteraceae bacterium
TTCTAAAATATGTCGTCGTGGTATATAATAGCTTTAGAGAGATAAATTCCAAAGACAGGCATCGTCCCGGGCAGACCATGCTTCGCCCCTGCAAAGGCAGACCGACCTGGAATTTGCAGGGGTGTGAAAGCATGGTCTGCCCTTTTTATTGCATGCGCTGCTCAATCTCCATCACCATGATCCGTCTGCGTGGCTGTCGGCGAGCTGGGCGGCGGCGTAGCGTCAGTGGGTGTTGATAAGATTGCCGGCGTTGACACAGCTTGCAAATGCACGGCTGGATAGACGCTGGCATTGAGGGGCACGATGGTAATGTTCTGGATGTTGTCCGGCAGGGTCGTGCTAGTACCCTGCGTGAAGTGAATGACGATGGTGTTTGGATCAACGCCCGGTTGGTTCGCCAGGTACGTGCGTGCATTGGTCACGGTTTTGCTCTTGAGACTGGTGCGCATGGCCTGGATTTCAGAGGCAGGGAACTGGTAGAGCACATCACCACCCGCCGCGATCTTGATGGTTACTTGCCCCGAAGCTCTGTCAACCTTCTCGATGGTGGGTCGCCCCAGGACAACGGTAGTGCTGAGCAGGGAATAGTTCGCGCCCATCTGTTTCACCTGGCGCGCCAGTAACGCGCGCGCGACGCTCGTGGCATCCGCGTTAACGATGTAGCCAACACTGCCTTGCTCGTTGAGTGTGACTGTGACTGTGTCTCCCGGCTGGCCAATAGCGGGGTTCGAGATGATTGAAACAATCGTCACATTGATGGCAGTGACCGCCATTCCCCCCGCTTTCGCAATAGCTTGTTTTAATTGATCTCTGATGTTACTTTCCAGCCCCGGCTGCATCTGTGCCACCAGTCCATTGACATCATCCGGACTGACTCCCTGCTGGCACCCAAAAAGATTGCAATTAACCAGTCCGGTGGTTGGCCCATTTCTTGAGCTCGATTGATTGTCAGTAAGACCTTTAAGTGGAATAATCGCGTTGTTGACATCCACGCTCTGCGTCCTGGTAGTAGCTGTCAGCGTATCAACCTGGCTGATAGGCTGTACCTTCGGGCCAAAATTGATGGTCACTGCCGTGGCAGTCACGGCCTGGTAGCCATAGTAAGCCAGCCCCCCGATCGCCAGCAGTACCACAATCATTATCGCCCAGATCAGGGGCATCAGCGACCTCTTTCCGTGACGCCCGCCGGTGTTTCGCGGCGGTCGGGCAAGTGGCGCAGGCGCTGACTGCATTTTGGCAGGCTCAAAAGATGTTGTCGGCGCGCCGTAATCTTCGTGGCTGAAGAGCTGCGAGATGGCTGGCAGTTCTCCTGAAAGAGCAGGAATGGGTGAGAGTGGCGAGACGACGGGCAACTGTCCGGAATGCTGGAGCGAGATTGATTCAAGTGGCGTCTGTTCGGCTGCCAGTCTGCCGCTCACGTGGCCGGTCATAGCGGGATCGAGCGACAATGATGGCATGCCCGGCAGCGCCGGGGGCGGAGAAGTGACCGCCTGGTAGGCGCGTTCAAAGTTTTTCAATACTTCTTCGGCGCTCGCGAAACGCTCTTCCGGGCGCTCGGCTATACAGCGACGCACCACGTAGTCCAGCGGCCCTGGCAGGGGATCAAGTTCCTCGCCCAGCGGCAGATTTCCGGTCAGCATCTGGTGCAGGATCACGCCAAGCGAAAAGATGTCATTGCTAGGGGCTGCAATGCCGTTGAGTCGCTCAGGAGCCATGTAGGCGAGGGTGCCGACCTCATTTCCGGCCATGGTTAATGGCGGGCTGGCCGTCCGCCCTTGCACTGTGGCGATACCAAAGTCGATCAGGCGCACGTAGATTTGCCCATCCTGTTCATCCAGCAGGATATTGGTTGGTTTGAGGTCGCGGTGAACCACGCCGCGCCGGTGGATATAGGCGACAGCCTGCACCAGCGGGACAAACAGTTGGCGCACTTCGGCGAGAGAGAGTGATCCACTTTGCAGGCGGCGTGCCAGCGTTCCGCCGTCGATATAAGGAGTAACCAGGAACAGGCGTCCCTGGTCTTCGCCGAACTCGAACAACGGTAGGATATGCTCATGCTTCAGGTGCGCGCTCACTTCCGCCTCACGTAGAAAACGCGCGCGCGCCGTTGTATCATGCACCAGGTCGGAGCGAATAATCTTGATGGCGACGGGGCGACCAAAAGCAGAACGCTGGTGCGCAAGATAGACCTCACCCATACCGCCAGTATCGATGGGACGAATGAGATCATAATTGCCAAAGCGTGCCCGGCTCTGATCTTCCATAATTGGACCGTGCTGTTCTTTCATGATCTACTTACTTTCAGCCAGTAGATATACGTCCGAATATCTCTCTATAACAATAGACGAATCTTATACTGTTTTCGTCAAAGGTCGCGCCTATTTTTTGTGAAGTGTAAAAAAGAGATAATATAAATCGCATTGATACACGCTGGTAGATGCTCTCCACAAACGCAGTATAGCATCTTAGATGTGCAGGGACAAGGGGGCTATGCCCCGACACAATTTGTGGACGAGGGCGACCGCCAGGGTCTCTTCCCCACAACCGCTCCGCCCCTACTATGAACGCCCCTGGGAAGCCATTTCCGTCGTCATTGTAGGGGCGGGAGCGGTAGGGCGGAGGCGGGGAAACCCTTGCGGTCGCCCTCTGACCTCTCTTTGCCGCTTGATATTTCGCCTTTTTCGCGTATTCTACCGGTCATGTACAAAAAGAAGCACAGCATAAAAATGGCTTCGCCGATATCGATAAGCTCGTAATATTGCAGGGTGACAGAGCCAATCGTCAGAGACAGGTTAGAAAAGAAAGCGCCAACTGAGCCTGGTAACAGGGCCAGCCCTATGGCGCCATTCCAGAGCGCGTGCTGGGCGACAGCGTAGAGCCAGCAGCCGGCGGCTTTCAGCACACGATTTTTGCCAGGGTGTGTCAGGTAATACCAGCCAAGCGCGACCATAGCTGCGCCCAGGCCATGCAATAATCCTGATCCAGTGCGGATGAGCGCGGTGCTTAGCCAGTCGGCAGAACTGGAAGAAATGTAGCCACTGGTCTCGATCAGGTCAAAGCCAATGCCGCAGGCCAGGCCAAGCACAAAAGCTTCCGCCGCGCTGCGCACGCGCCCGATCAGGACGATCACCGCCAGGGGCTTCACCGTTTCCTCAACCAGCGGCGCGATAACCGCAATCGCGATCAGGAGCAGGTTGTAGATGTTGGGGTTCTGGCATCCAGAAGCATTCGGGTTATTAAGGCACACGAACGGGTCTATGCTCTGACCCCGCACCAGCGCAGCCTGGAGTCCCAGCTCGAGTATTCCGGCAACCAGGATGCCGAGCGTTGCGCCGCTGACGATGGCAAGTATGAAACGCCGCCAACTCGTCGGCCAGGCCGCGCCTTTGGGGAAATGCAGACGCTGGTTGCCAAGCGCCAGCACCGCCAGCGCGGGGAAAAGCCCCGCCAGCAAGATCAACACTGCCAGCAAAGTGAGGTTAGATTGATCCTGTCCCCGGTTATGCAGTACGTACCCGCCCCCGATCAACACCGCGTAGAGCGCGACAAAGAGCCAGAAGGTCGGCAGCGAGAAACCTGTCGAAGGCTTGCGCAAAAATACCGAGCGAATGCTGTGATACAGCCCAAAACTGCCGCCGATCAACCCTATCAACGCGAAAGCCGCGAAAAGCACGGCTGACATAAAACGCTGGCTGCCATTCAAATTGCTGCTGGAGACCGTCTCCACGAAAGCCAGCAGCAATAGCGAGAATAGGCCGCCCAGCAAGACCAGGATTGAGCCGGTGAATGCTGCAATAGCCACGCCTAAGAGATAGCCGTCGCGCCTGGGCAACTGCGGCGCATAGGGATGAGGATAGGAGTAGCCCGCATATGGGCCATAGGGCGGGTATGGATAGGTTGGCGGTCCGGAAACGTAACCCTGGTACGAGGGAGTCGGTACTGCAAAATTGGGGTAGCTTGCTGCTGGCGGCGCGTATCTCACACCCGGCGGCGGAAAACTCTGCGCAGGAGGAAAACCTGTGACCGCTCCTGGATAAGCTGCTAAAGGCGCTATCGCGTGCTCTTGAAAGGTCGCCTCTGGATCAATGCCGTTATTCGCGGCATTGTCTGCCGGCGCGCCTGGCGTTGGCTCTACAGGTTTTTTGAACTGCGTGCCTGATACTAGCAGGTAATCCGGCCCACCGTCTGGCACAACCCACGGTCCCCACATTTCGGACGTGGGCTGTCGCTCTTCGGGCGGCTCTTGATTCTCTGAACTCACACGCTTTACACTTTCTCTCCCAGGAAGCTGTGTTTTCTACCACGAAAAGATCCTCTTTATTA
>DATGGW010000158.1:0-6419 GCA_035308345.1 Ktedonobacteraceae bacterium
GCCATTCTTCTGGAAGTAGCCATTTGAACCCATAATCCAACCCGCGTCGGTCAGGTACTTCTCGGCGGCGGCAGTATTTGCAGTCTCCGGCAGGTTGGCATATTGTGGGGCCAGCCAGTTTTGCGCGGTTGGAAGCACCAGTCCGGTCACGCTTCCCGGAGGCTCCAGGCCAGCAGTAGCCTGCTGGGCTATCTGAGTGCGGTCAAGTGCCGCGCTAAGCGCCAGGCGAACCGGCAGACCGGCCGTACCGCCGACAACGGGATCTTTCTGGTTTACGCAAATTGAGTAGAGGTTGATGGCATCCATGAAAAGGTGGTTGAGCTTCGGGTCCTTGTTAACAAAGTCCGTCTGGAGCGTCGGTGAGAAGTAGCCGGCCCAGTCAATAGTTCCTTTCGGCAGCGCCAACTGCAGTGTCGAGTTGTCTTTATACTCCGGGTATTGCACCTCATCCACTTTCACCTTATCGGCTTGCCAGTAGCTCGCATTCTTATCGTATACTGCCAGGCTTGCCAGGTACTTTGTCAATGTGAAAGGACCGGTACCCACGGGATGGTCGGTGGCATACTTGGTTGGGTCGCCAACCGTCGCAAAGACGTGCTGCGGGATGATGTACACATGCCCGGCAATCGTCACCAGCTCAGGGGGATAGGCTTTCTGGAAGGTCATCAGCACTGTGTTGGCGTCAGGCGCGGTCACGCTGCTGAGGTAGCTCCAAACACCGTTGGTATCTGCCGCCGGGTACTGCTTCATCTCGTTGAAGGTAAATGCGACATCATTTGCCGTGAACGGCTGACCATCGTTCCACTTTACACCCTGGCGAATAGTGAACGTGAGCTGCGTGTTATCGCTATTCCACGAGTAGTTTGTCGCCAGCATGGGTGTGAAAGCGCCGCCATTCACATTTACAAAGTACAGGGTTTCGTAGACCAGCCCCAGGACACCGGCATTCGGGTGGCCGTTATAGGGGTTAAAGCCGGATTGAGCGAAATCGTAGGACTGGGTAGCAATTGTAAGAATATGCTTGGAAGAGGCCTGGTTGTTCTGAGTGGAACTACCGCAGGCCGCGAGTATCATCGTCAAGACGACCAGGAAGGAGAATACCATCGCTGTAGTCTTGCTTTTCACCCTGGAAGGTGTCACAGGGCGAGAGTTGGGAGTCATTTATAACCTCCTACCGTTGGATGAACGGACCTGTTCATTGATCCTGAAAAATAATCCGTGGAACGCACAACTGCACAGGTGAGACGCGCGAAACGATTGCAGGTTTCTCTCGACTATCGACTGTTCCTCCTTTCAGGTTCAGGTACTTGTAGATCGCGATTTATCGCGCCCAACATGCTTTCGGAAATTCCAGATCAGTCTATGTGAAATAATGTACCCTGTTCTGGTTCATTTGTCAAGTCATCTAGACCACTATACAGGATTGTGATAAAATTCATACAAAACCTGTTTCGTAGGGGCCCGATTTATCGCGCCCATAAGGGAGAGGAAGACCTACAACCAGGGCGCGAGAATGCATATTGACAAAATAACCCGGACACCGACCGTAGGGGCCCGATTTATCGCGCCCATAAGGGAGAGGAAGACCTACAACCAGGGCGCGATAAATCGGGCCCCTACCGGATGCACTGAAATGATCGGAGCAACTATGACCTCTTTATTAGAACAGGAAATCTGGAGCCAGCCAGAAGTCATCGCTCGTTTGCTGGACCGTGAAAGGCAGCATATCAAACAGATGGTCGCGCAGTTACCGGCGTTTGACTACGCCCTGATTGCCGCGCGCGGGTCATCGGATCATGCCGCCACCTATGCTAAATACGCCTGGACAACGCTGGCTGGCTGCCCGGTCGCGCTTGCCGCGCCCTCGCTGCTGACCATGTACAAGGCGACTCCACGTCTCGCGGGCGCGCTGGTTGTGGGCATTTCGCAGTCGGGTCAGTCCCCCGATATCATCGCGGTGCTGGAAGAGGGCAGGCGCCAGGGGCGACCAACGCTGGCGATCACTAACGATGGCGCGTCGCCCCTGGCGGCGATGGCCGATCATGTCGTCGAGTTACATGCCGGAACAGAGCAAAGTGTAGCGGCGACAAAAACCTACACGGCGCAACTCGCGGTGATAGCGATGTTTGCGGCAGCCATGAGCGGCGATGCGCAGCACCAGGCCGAGCTCCAAAGATTACCCGCAGCGATAGAAAGCACTTTGCGGCGTTCCTCGGAAGTTGCCCAGGGCGTCGAACGCTACCGTTATATGAATAGCTGCATCGTCATTGGGCGCGGTTATAACTACGCTACCTCCTTTGAGTTTGCCCTCAAACTGAAAGAGCTGACTTACGTGATGGCGATATCCTACTCTTCGGCAGACTTCCGTCATGGTCCCATAGCGACCATCGAAAACGGTTTGCCCGTCTTCCTGGTCATGCCAGCAGGCGCCACCTTCGACGATATGCTCGACCTGGCAAGGGAACTCCGGCTGCGAGAGGCTGAGCTGCTGGTCATTTCTGAGTCGGAGCAGGCGCTCTCGCTGGCCAGGACGCCGCTTCCAATCACACCTGGCCTGCCAGAGTGGCTCAGCCCTCTTACCGCGATCATCCCCGGACAACTTTTTGCGCTGCAACTGGCGCTGGCGAAAGGCTGGAACCCGGATGCGCCGCGAGGATTGCGTAAGGTAACGCGAACACTATAGGACGCGATTCATCGCGTCCCTACACAAAACTGAGGGCTGTGAGTCGTTCCCTCCACCTGTCCGTCGCGAACGCTACCTCTCCACGACACAGCGTGGCCTGGAGCGTCATGGACTGATCGAAGATGGTTAAATCGGCATCGTACCCGGCCTCTAAGCGCCCTTTGCGATGTGAGACCTGCGCGGAGCGAGCTGGGTTGAGCGTCAGCATGCCCACTGCTTGCTGGAGTGAGACACCCGTCATCAGGAGTACATTGCGCAGCGCCTGTTCCATCGTCAACACGCTGCCGGTAATCGTGCCATCGGCAAGATGAGCCGCGCCATGGATTACTCGCGCGGGCTGACCGGCGAAATCGAAGGTGGCGTCCGAAAGACCGGCTCCTGCGAGCGCATCTGTAATCACAACGATGCGCTCCGCCCCTATTAGCTTGACCAGCGCGTACATTGCTGCCGGGTGTACATGCACGCCGTCGGCGATCAATTCACCGCGTACCCAATCGGCCTGGGCAAGGGCAGCGAGCGGACCGGGAGCGCGATGGAGCAGCGGCCGCATGGCATTGAAACAATGGGTGACATGCGTGACGCCCAGTTTTATGGCCTCCTGCGCTTGCTCATAGTTTGCATCGGTATGACCCATGCTGACGGTGACCCCCGCGTCAACAAGACGGCGGATCATGGCCGGGGCTCCCGGCAGCTCGGGCGCCAGTGTCAGCAGGCGTAGATGTCCCTCCGTTAAAGCAAGCAACCGTTCTGTTTCAGACTCGCCAGGCAGGCGCAGCCACGACTGCGGATGCGCCCCACGCCTGGCTGCGCTGATATAAGGTCCTTCAATATGAATCCCCAACGGCTCGGCCCCCGCCACTCGCCCATCGAGAGCTTCGACGGCTGTGCGTAACTGCTCCTCCGGTAATGAGCCGGGTACGCCTACCACAGCTATGAGAAATGAGGTGACTCCTGTTTCAGGCGCCCAGCGCGCGTAGCCTCGAATTTCGTCGGCATGCGTGGTGTGCAGATTAAAGCCACCGCCGCCATGCGTATGCACGTCGATGAAGCCGGGCATAACGATCATGCCCGCTGCGTCGATGATGGTATCCCGTTGAACGGGTGCGATTTCCTCACATTCAACCGCCTGGATATACGCGCCGTCGATGAGCACATCGCCGCGAGCGATATCTGTCGTGGCATCTATGAGGCGAGCATCACGTAACCTAAAGCGCATTATTGCTCCTCTTTACCTGATTGCGGCACAGGTTGCGCTGCCGCAAGGCAGTACTTGACCTCCTTGCGTAGATTATTAAGGGACGGTCTGATCTGGAATCCGCCTTGCACTTGACAGAAACGCAAAAGTATGGAATTATTATAACTAAGTATAGTGGTATATACAATATACCAATTAGACCACTTGCATTACAAGTAACATATTTCGGAAAGGAAAGCAAGGGGTCTGCTGCATCGGTGAATACATCTGACCGGATTGAGGAAAAAGTATGAGCGCGATTTACAGAAACAGTCCTCTGCCTCGCTATTACCAGTTAAAAGAGATTATGCGTGAAAGGATTCGGGCTGGTGAGTGGAAGCCGGGTGAACTAATTCCGTCTGAGCGGGAGTTGGGTGAAAAATATGGCATCAGCCGCATGACGGCCCGCCAGGCGATTACGGACCTGGTAAACGAGGGTTTGTTTTATCGCGAGCAGGGCAAAGGAACCTTCGTCAGCCAGCGTAAAATCACGCAGCAGTTGATACATCTGACCGGGTTTACCGAAGATATCCGCGCGCGCGGGCAGCGTCCCAGCACAAAGGTGCTTTCGGCTGAGATGCAGCCATGTGACGAGTCGACCGCTGAAAAACTGCGCATCAATCCAGGAACCCCCATTTTCCGCCTGCAGCGTCTGCGCCTGGCGGATGGCGAACCCCTGGCTATCGAATTGTCCCACATTAGTTTCAGGGATTGCGAGAGGCTATTGGAAGAAGACCTGGAGCACAATTCACTCTATCGCGTGTTGGAGACGAAATACGGTATAACGCTGATGGAGGCTGACCAGGAGTTAGAGGCAGGTCTGGCAGGTAATGATGAGGCGCTGCTCCTGAAAATCCCGGTTGGCAGCTCGGTGCTTTTCACGCGCCGTATTACTTACACAGAACGCAGCCAGCCGATTGAGTACGCAAAATCGGTGTACTGCGGGAACAAGTACACGTTCTATACCCATATGAAACGAGAACAATTGATGCCGTGATCGGCCAGGACAGACCAGGAGGTGACCTATATGGATGCGCCCGCCGAACGTCTATTAAATGTCCTGGACACGGAAAAGGCGAATCCCGCGACAGGCGAGATTGATCGTATGAGCCCGCTGGAGATTGCGCAGGCAATCAACGCCGAAGACGAAAAGGTCGCCCTGGCCGTCAGGCAGGTGTTGCCGCACATTGCCAGGGCGATTGAAGAGATCGCGGCCAGGCTGCGCCGCGGCGGGCGGCTCGTCTATGCCGGGGCGGGTACTTCGGGTCGTCTCGGCGCGTTAGATGCTTCTGAATGCCCGCCAACTTTCAACATTCCACAGGAAACGGTGATGGCCTGTATTGCCGGCGGGCCGCAGGCGTTCGATAGGGCATACGAAGACCTCGAAGATAGCGCGGAGGCAGGGCGTGCCGACCTGGAAAGGCTTGAGATCACCACCATGGACGCGGTGGTGGGCATCACTGCCAGTGGGCGAACGCCTTATGTGCGCGGAGCAATGGCCTGCGCAAGAGAGCGAGGCGCATTGACGATTGGCGTGGTCTGTAACGCGAATACTCCACTTGAACAAGAAGTCGATATCCTGATTGCGCCGCTTGTGGGACCAGAAGTGATTAGCGGCTCGACGCGTATGAAAGCGGGCACCGCGCAGAAAATGGTGCTGAACATGCTCAGTACGGGCGCGATGATCCTGCTGGGGAAAACCTTCGGCAACCTGATGGTGGATGTGCGGCCAACCAACTATAAACTGCGGCAGCGCGCCCTGTCGATTGTGCGACAGGCTACCGGTCTTGACGCGGAGGCTGCGGATATGCTCTTGGAGACTTCTGGCGGCGAGGTCAAGACGGCCATCCTGGCAGCGCGGGCCAATATCTCGCCGGAGCAGGCCAGGGCGAGGTTGGCGGCGCATGGTGATGTGCTGCGGGCTGCATTGGAAGCGGCGCGATGACACGAAAAAGAGAATCGCATGAACACCTACACTGATGGCATGACGCTGGAAGAGCAGATTGGGCAGACGTTGATGGTCGGTTTCTGGGGGCATACTCCCACCCAGGAAGTTATCGACCTGATTCAACGTTACCATGTTGGCAATATCATCCTGTTTTCGCGCAATGTGGGTGATGCTCGCCAGGTGTTTGAATTGACGCATAGCTTGCAGGCGATCGCGCGGAATGCCGGGCAGCCCTTCCCATTGCTTATAGCCATCGACCAGGAAAATGGGATTGTGCAGCGACTTGGGGAGGAAGCGACCATCTTTCCCGGCAACATGGCGCTGGGGGCTATCGACTCTGAGGAGATTGCGTTTAAGGTAGCGTTGGCCACGGGACGCGAACTTAAAGTGTTGGGTATCAATATGAACCTGGCCCCGGTCGTTGATGTGAATAATAATGCGGCGAACCCGGTGATCGGCGTGCGCTCATTTGGCGAAGACCCCCGGCAGGTCGCGCATCTCGGCTCGGCGATGGCGCGAGGGTATCATGACGCGGGCATCATTGCCTGTTTAAA
>DATGGW010000159.1:0-5712 GCA_035308345.1 Ktedonobacteraceae bacterium
GAAGATGTCGCGGCCATGAAAAGTTGCGCTGACCTGTTGCAGGTGGTAGGCCGGATTCGACAGCAGGGCGGCAGCATGCGCGGGCTGTTCCGCGAGTACATAGCTGAATAATCCATTGTCCGGGCCAACGAAGAACCACTCTCCGGCATGGAGGGCGATAGCCCCACGCGTGCTGCCGACGCCGGGGTCTACTACGCAGACAAATACAGTGTTGGCGGGGAAATAGCGGTAGGCGGCAGCGAGAATCCACGCGCCTGAGGCAATCTGCTGTGGTGGAACGGAGTGGGTGATATCAATGATATGCGCATCGGGAGCAATGCCGGCGATAACGCCTTTCATAACGCCGACATCCCCGTCACCCACGCCAAAGTCGGTCATTAAAGCAATCACAGGGTGTATGGTGGTGTGTGTCATATTGTTGTGTAAGTCCCTAGACCTTTCCAGGTGTTGTAACACCGTTT
Organism: Ktedonobacteraceae bacterium; assembly: GCA_035308345.1. Classification (GTDB taxonomy): domain Bacteria; phylum Chloroflexota; class Ktedonobacteria; order Ktedonobacterales; family Ktedonobacteraceae; genus CF-113. The sequence continues at coordinate 462 of DATGGW010000159.1, forward strand.
GATTGAGTTTTCACGTTCATTATAGATGATAGAGATGATTGTCAATAGCTCATGAAAAACTATTCTTCAGATACCATTGTATGCTATACTAGCGCAGTCAGAAACTATGAGCGGTTACGACAAGGAGCGCGAAATGAATGTAAATAGTGGTGGACCTCATATTCTTCTATTTGAGCGGGATCAACAACTCACCGGACTGCTCTTGAGTGAGTTTCAACTTGCCGGTTATGAATGCCATGCTGCCCGCACGGCGGTAGAAGTATTCGATGCCATAGCGCGCTATCCAATCCGGCTGGTGCTTGTGAACCTGGCGCAGGCCGCAGCGAACCGGCGGGAGTTCTGGGTCGCGCTGGATGCGCAGAGGCGAGGGCGCGGCGTCCAGGTATTTACATTCCGCTGCATGAACCTGGCGGGCTACGGCCCGGATGACCCGGAAGAGCGTTCGCGCGCTGTCTTGACGGATATGGAAGTAGATGGCATGCTCGGCGTAATGAACCTTGTAGACGCGGTGCGCGCTCGTATCCCTGGGGCGACAACAGGTTCTTTCTCACGTTTGAATGCTCAGTCAGCCGCCAACGGGCAGGACGCTCCCAGGCTTGAGAGTTCAGGTCGCCCCAACCGGCCAGCCGAGATGGATGCGCGTGCAGCGCAGCTGATGGGGCAGTCAACAGCTCCCCTGTCGGCATTAATGACATCGAATCCCGCCGCGTCCGCCGCTCCCATTAGCCAGCCAGAGCCGGGCGTTGCTCCCAGGACGCCGACGTTTACGGACAAGATTCGCGCCGTGATCTATCCTGGCAATCGCAGCTATTCGCCTGCGCCTGAGACAAATTGGGCGCCGCATGCCGCACCGCCTGCTCCGCCCGCGCCCCGTTCTGTGAGCAGCCCGGATGCCGCGATCAGCCCACAGAGCGATCTCAATGCCGGCGATACAGGCCGCGCAACGAACCTTCCAACGGAAGTGTCGGGCCTGGAACAACTTTCGCGCATGGTGCGTGAGGGTCCTCCGACCTGGGCGGAGGATAAGTCCCCGACAAATGCGCGCATGGTGGCGCAGCCTGCCACAGCGCCTGCTCCAGCTCAAGAACCGGAGGCGTCCTATAAAGGGCCACAGACTGACCAGGTAGTGATGCGCGATGCTGTGGTGGAGAATATGCCTGCGCAGCCTGCTGAGCCGAAGTCGATCGCTGATCTACCGCTGCGAGCGTCACCCATCGAAGATGTACCTCTCGAGCGAATGTCGGAGAGGCGCGCTGTGCCAACAGAGATGCCGCCGCCTGAGGTAAGTCCAGCGACGGCATTTAAGACGACTATGCCGCCAACGCCGTCACACGTCGAAGTTGTTGAGGAAATTGAGGCGGGAGATACAGGCAAAAGGCAGGAAACGATTGAGACGGAGCAGGAAGTAGGGACTCGATTTATCGCGTCCGAGGAGAGGCTGCGCAGACGCGCGGACCCCCCGGCGACATCTGAGGATGTGCTCTTAAATATTGTGCAGAGTCTTCCACCTATGACAGCCCTGCCGACTCCACCTCCACAAACGCCGGTGTTGAGCGGACGCGCAACCAGGTCTTTAGGGAATGTGCTGCTGGAAGGGCATCTTGTACCGCAGCACCGCCTGGAAGTGGCGCAAAATATCCAGCGCATGCTGCGCGGCGTCGATATGAATTACCAGCTAGGCGAAATACTACTGATGTTTAAATTGCTAACGCCTGACCAGTTGCTTGCCGCCAGCCTGGTAAGCTACGGATTGATTGCAGCGCCGCAAATCAGCGCGCTTGGACGTATTCGGCAGGAGTTACACCAGATAGGTCTTGAATATGACCTGGAGAGTTTGCTGGTGCTGTTCCGTATTCTCACTCCTGACCAGTTGCGCGAGGTGCGCGCTAGCTGGTCATCATAGACCAGCAGGCATCAGGAATTACCGGGCGCTTCCCATAGCCAACGCAAGGCGTTCAAGCGAGATGGAGGCGGCGCGACATGGCGCTCCACCCGTGTATAGTAGGGGCGACCCTTGCGGTCGCCCTGGTTTTTTGGGCTTGCCGCCCCGGACCTGCCTTGCACCTCCCCACCGGCATTACCCTGCTCGATGGCATCCAGCACATCAAGCAAGGCGTTAACACTCTGCGCGACCCCTTCAACCATCAAGTACCCGGAAGGCTTCACCGCGTCGCCGACCAGGTATAATCCCTGCACGGATGTCTGCGGCGCCAGGTCTTCGCCCTGGGCAATGCGGTTCACCGGCCATTCTCCGCGATAGGCGCTCATGGTGAGAACGCGACAGTGTTTCTCGAAAGCTTCACCGAAGAGCATGCGCAGGTCGGCCAGCGCCAGCGCTTTCTCTTCCTCGATGTTATTGCTTTGCATGACCTGGTGACTGATAAGCAGGTGTTTGCCGGGAGGAGCCAGCCGCGGATCGCTGTTGGTTGGCTGCACCATACCGGCGATGCGCTGCGTATCAAGGCAATACATGATGCCTTTATGCGGGATGAGCGAAACGTCACTGAGGATGTGTACTTTCAGGCCAATTGCTTCGCGAATCTCTGTAGGGGCGTGATTTTTCAATACGTCGGTCTGGGTGATGCGTTGATTGTTGAGCAGGGCGTCGGTAGCGCGCGGCCCCAGGTCACTCACAACCAGTGGGGCGCGCAGGATAAATTCGTCTCCGCTGGTCTTGCTGCGGGCGCGCACTCCTACCACCCGGCCATCTTCGTGCAGGATTTGCTGAGCGTCGCATTGCAAGCGCACTTCTGCACCCTGTTCGGTGATGCGGCGCTGCAAATCAGCCGTGAGCGCGCCACAGCCGCCCTGCACGATGCCAGGCGCACCGAAGCGAAACATATTTTTCGTGGTACGCACAACTTCATCAGCGCTGACCTGGTGCAATTCGAGGCTGAGCGCGAAACGTGAGATGCGCTCGAAAAAGGCCCTCAGTTCGGGATTGCGCTGCACGTTGACATGGCGCGCCAGCAATTCATCAAAAGGGAGCGTGCGTTCGCGAGCGGAAAGACGGCGGAAGAACATCAGGTAGCCAATGCGCGCGAACCAGAAGAACTGGCGCGGCCCAAAAACTTTGAATGTTCCCAGGACGCCCCGCGAGCGGATTTGTTTGCCACGCACATGAAAGGAAGCGAAGACATCGGCGTCAAAAAAATGGTGCGGCACGCTCAAGCGGCGCAACATACGTGCCAGCACCCCACTGCTCCCAAAGGGTATCATGTGAACTGCGCCGGTGCTGACCTGGACGCCCTGGAAAGTTTTCGCGGTAAATCGCCCTCCGCAATGAGGTAATCGTTCAACAACAATGACATGCTTGCCACGCTGCAGGAGCTGCGCCGCGCTGAGCATACCGCCCAGCCCCGCTCCGATGATGATTGCGTCATAGTCGTTTTCGCGCATAACAATCTATCCGATTCGTGGTAGTTCCAATGTTTTCCAGGGCGACCGCGAGGGTCGCCCCTACCCTACACGAATCGGTCCGCCAAGACGTATGGGGTAGGGGCGACCCTCGCGGTCACCCAGGTTCTTGCACTACAAGCGTTGTTAGCGATCCTCTCCGACCAGGCTGCGCAGCAGACTGGTGCATTCGGCCAGGGTGTTGAGCACATTCTGGTGAATCTGGAAGACTTTGTTCAACTCGCGGGCTTTGCGGGCCAGCTTGATGACGTACTCGATGTCACGCGGGTTGTTCATCACGTCTTCCATCAATTGCAGCAACTCTGTCCATGCCAGTTGTTCGCGAGTGCGCGCAACATCTGCGATGGTTTTATCCATGCGATCTGAGACGGCGCGAACGCCAGAACGGAGCTGATTGCTCGTCTGGACGATGTCGGCCTCGTGGTTGCGCATGGCCTCCTGTGTCGCGTTCAACTGCTCCTGGAAAGAAGCTACCTGGCCATCCAGCGCTGCCAGGGCCGCCGTCAACGGAGTGACATCAGGCAAGGTGGGTTGTGGCAGACCGGTCAGACGGCTGAAAGTGACACCAGGGCCAGTTTCGAGCGCTACGGATGGCGATGGCGATGGCGCCATCCATATATCGTCGGGTATGCTCTTCTCGGCGGCCGGTGCGGGCTCGCTGCTAGATGGTTGATCGCTTGTGGAAGCGGGCGCAACCGGAGCGGGCGGGGGTGTCACAGGCACATTGTCCTCCTGTGGAGTGATCTGTTGCACGTTGCTGCCTCCATTCATTGAGCGCGTGCCATATTCATCGTCAGAGGTCGCGGTCAGGTTTTCGTCTTCGCGTGTGCGATAGGTCATCTCCGCCGCCATTGAAGCATTGACCGTCATAGTGGGCATGCTTTCAATGTCTACCGCTGATGTTCGTGGCGCCTGAAAGATCAGCTCGTGCTCTCCGATGCCGATGTGATCGCCATTCTGAAGGACACGGACAGACAACTCTTCCAGTTGTTGCGAGTTGACGAAAGTCCCGTTGGCGCTGCGCTCGTCGCGGATAGAATACTCGCCGTTCTCGCTAATGATAGTAGCATGGCGGCGCGAGGTCAACTTATCTTTCGAGAGAAGAATATCACTGCTGGGAGCGCGGCCAATGCTCATCTCGAATTTGTCCAGCACATAATCGTTTAAGACATCACCGTTATCCGCGCGGAGAATAAGGTGAGCCGGCTCCTCAATTTTGCTCATCACCGCCTGGGCAGCGGGGGCAGAGAAATCTGCGCGCAGGGTGGCCGGCTCTGCTGATGTCGCGGCGATAGTCAGAAGATCCGGATTATTCCAGGGACTCTCTGATGTCGCGGACTGTGGAGCAGGTGGGACCCACTCTTCAGGTGAAGGAAGAGTAGAGTCACTCATAACCGGCTGCGCCTGCTGTGGTGAGGGAGTCGAGGGAAGCAGGCGGTTGCCACAGTTCAAACAAAAATTGTCCCCTGGCCTCGTTTCGGCACTGCAAAAGGGGCATTTATCCATTGTCGATGTTCCTCCCTTTGTCGGAATGTACAACTGCTATGGAATGACGCAAAGCTTTCGCTCATTATACCAGACTCAATGGTTCAGCGTCGAGTAGCAACAGGAAGATTCCTAGAAGAATCGCCCCAAGCCGCCAACTGAACGACGTATTAAATTACGTATGTAGGAATAGATGAACCAGGGAATCACGAAGAGCAGCACGATGAATCCCAGAAACAGGCAGCGCAGACCGGGGATGAGCAGGGCCAGCAAACCAAAAAACACCAGTAGTACTATGGTAATCGCGATGATGGCGACCGCTGCAGTGATTATTTTCTTTGCCGCCGTG
>DATGGW010000160.1:0-10582 GCA_035308345.1 Ktedonobacteraceae bacterium
ATATTTTGCTACTGCACGCTGGCAGAGGAGCGCGGGCGTGGATTTTGGAGACACGGAGATCACGCCCGATGATGTCGCGGAACAGTGGCTGCGCATTGCAGAGTATGCATCTCAGGAAGATTAATAGGGGACAGCCACAAAACCCGCCCCCTTTATTCCGAGAGGCGCCTACAGGATGCTCTTATTGAGCGTTGCCAGGAACTCGATGTTGTTACTGGTCTTTGACATGTGCTGGAGCAGCGCTTCCATTGCCTCCATACCGCGCTGGTCGGCCAGCGTTGAGAACATGCGGCGCATAACAACGACAGCGCGCAGCGTCTTATCATCGAGCAGGAGTTCTTCGCGGCGCGTGCTCGACAGCCCGATGTCGATGGCGGGGAAGACACGGCGTTCGGCAAGCTTGCGGTTGAGCAGCAGTTCCATGTTGCCGGTTCCCTTAAATTCTTCGTAGATCACGTCATCCATGCGGCTGCCGGTATCGACAAGCGCTGTGGCGATGATGGTCAGGCTGCCGCCCTCTTCGATCTTACGCGCTGCCCCAAAGAAGCGTTTGGGCGGGAAAAGCGCGCTCGGATCAAGGCCGCCGGAGAGCGTGCGACCGCTGGGCTGCACGGCCAGGTTATAGGCGCGGCTCAAGCGGGTAATACTATCGAGCAGCACCACCACGTCGCGTCCACCTTCAACCAGCCGTTTGGCGCGTTCCAGCACCATCTCGGCCACGCGTGTATGCGCCTCGGTCGGTTCGTCAAATGTTGAGCTGATGACCTCGGCCTTGACGGAGCGTTTCATATCGGTGACTTCTTCTGGCCGCTCACCGATCAGGGCGATCATCAGGTGGGCATCATTATAGTTTTCGGTAATCGAGTTGGCGATGGATTTGAGGAGCATGGTCTTGCCTGCTTTAGGCGGGGAGACGATCAAGCCGCGCTGCCCGCGCCCGATGGGAGCCACCAGGTTGATGATGCGCCCGGAGATGTTCGAGGGGACTGTTTCCAGATCAAACATCTCGCGTGGGAAGATGGGTGTCAGGAGATCGAAATGCGGGCGACGTTTGGCAACTTCCGGGTCCATGCCGTTGATGGCCTCCACGCGCAGCAGACCATAGTACTTTTCGTTATCTTTCGGCGGGCGCACCTGGCCGGAAACCATATCACCTGTGCGCAGGCCGAAGCGGCGAATCTGCGACTGCGAGACATAGACATCCATATTGCCGGGCAAGAAGCGCTCCTGCCTGAGGAAGCCGAACCCATCTTCAACTATTTCTAGCACTCCCGCGCTGAAAATGTTGCCTTGTTGTTCGGTATGGGCCTGAAGAAGTCGGAAGACGAGGTCCTGTTTTTTGAGGGTAGTGTAACCGGAGAGTTCGAGGTCGCGAGCGATGTCGCGCAGCTCCGTTATAGTTTTGATTTCTAATTCAGCGATGTTCACGTTGTTCTAGGGCGGAACAACTCCCTGCGAAGTAACACGCCCTTTCTCCTTTCTGTGTTAAACCTGAGGTTGAGTGGGAAAATAAATACACCTGCGTTTTTCGGACGGCGACAATGATTTTTTGATGGGTGAAAGAGGCATTGACCAACATACCTGAGACAGTTTACAACGCAACAACATAACGATATACGCAAAGGAACCTGCGGAACTCAAGATTGGTGCGGTATTTACCTGGGAGCTAGCAACACTATACCACACGTATCGGCCTGTGTCAAGATTTCTGGTAGGGCGTTTTTCTCCGGACGGACGCGATTTATCGCGTCCCTACTGGTGATATATGGAGCGGGATGTATGGGCAATTCCGATCCAACCAGTTTCACGCTGCATATCATAAAACGGGAACCACTGTTTGTCAATCCAATCATCGCACTTTTGGGCTAACTGGCCCAGTCCTCGTTTCGTCAGTTCGCGCTCTACGATGTTATTCGCGTGCGGGTGCGCAAAGATGCGCGGCAGCGGCGAGCCAAAGCCGTGCGCGTAATGCGCCAGCTCGTGGGCTATGGTTGTGTGCAATACATAGTCCGGCACTTCTTGCAATTGCAGCAGCGCATTGATGCCGATAAATGATTTTGTGCTATCGAGCGACAGCCGTATCAGCCCAAGTCGCCTCTTCCAGGGATGACAATAGGCTATCTCTACATGATTTATGCGCGGTATATCAGAAAAATGATCTTGCCAGATGGTTTCAAGTGTTTGCCTAAGATGTTGCCTGGACAGCGTTCTATCAAATTCAATAGCTGAGAGCATGCCTGGACTCCTCAACGCTTATTTTGTGGTTGTGAGTCCAGTATAACGAGGGGAATGAAATCAATATTCCGCGTTCAGAAAAGCCCAGCTAATCATGCCGCGTGGATAGTAGTGGCCGGGCCAGTCGCTGCCATTGCTGCGCAGCCCATCACCGTAGTTCTGTAAAAGCGTCATGTCATGATCGAAGACGGCGGTTGTCACATCCATGTGAAGACATTCGGCGCAGCCGTTGTGCGCGTAGACCAGGTCGGCGATGATGCCGGAGAGCATGACTTTGCTGAACCACTCGTAACGAACGCAGGCATTATTGTGGGGACATTGAGAACCGGTGGCGGGTGTCGACTCCAGGGAGATCATCTGTGGCGAGGCGATAGTGTTAGCAGCCAGGTCCGTTGGGTACTGCCGGGCGAGGTCCCGCAGCAAGGTTTGATTCATGGTAGTGTCCTGGTGGATCAGGTGCAGGTAAAAGAGTCCCTCACCCGTCGTCACCGTGCGTCCGTTGCAGTTGTCATAGGCATTGTTGTTCTGCGCGAGCGGGATAAAGCCTTTGGCGTTATATTCCCGCACCATGGCGTTTTCAATCTTGCTGGCGTCGTTTCCCCACCTGGAAGCATAGTTATCTGCGGGGATCAGGCCATCGATATAGGCAGTGGCGCGATAGGCGGTGGCCTCTTTCAACCCCTGGTAATAGAGGTTGCCGGCGTTTGAAGCATTGTTGTGCAGGCAATCATTCTGATCGTCGTAGGTGGTGTTGGTATCCTGGGCATTATAAGCAATGCCAGTGGCGGGATCGCCCACGTTCTGGTTATGCTGCATACCTGCGTCGATCAAATTGAGAACGGCATTATTATTGTTGGTTAACAGCGCCGTATCGCCGGTAATATAGACGTAGTACGCGGTGAGCAATGCCACGTTGGAGTCTTCTTCGGTTGGCATGGGTGAGCCGATTTTGAAGAGCGGAGCTATGTAGCAGGTAGAGCGAATAGTAGGTATGCCCTTGCCGGGATGTGCGCAGAAGCCCTCGCTATTGACATCGCCCCCCTGGTCGTGTTGAAAGTAGATGCCGAATTGATCGCGCCGGACATTTTTGAAGACGATTTGCAATTCAGACTTGAAAAACCAGGGAACGCGGTTGATCTCGAAATAGCCATATTCATGCAAGACATCCACCGTCGTCAAAAAGCCAAACGCGCCTTCGTATACCGCTGCATCGTAGCCGCCCGCACCCGCACCCGCGCAATCCTGCCGCCCGACCAGCCAGCTTGCCGCTTTGTAGCTGCGCAGTGAGTCGGCGATAATCCAGCGTTGCTGTGGAGAAAGCGTTGAGTTGTGAATGAGGATATTTTCCATAGCCTGCGCGCGCCCAAGCAAATTGTCGCCCGTCGAGAGATTGTCTATGGCGAAATCAACGACGTCATTCTCCGATGACCATTCGCGCGCGGGGTAGAGCAATTCCTGCTGGCAGCCAGCAGGCAGTTGGGTATTGATGAAGAGATTTTGCCCGGCATTCCATCCACCGATAAGCATATAGTTTGTCTGACTTTGCGCGGCTCCTACATTATATGCCCAGGCAAGTCCCGCGCGATCTTTGACGCCGGTATTACACTGCCACTGCGCCCGCGCGCCTGCCAGGAAGAGCGTGCCTCCGGTGGCATCGGACGCGGCGCTGTAGGATAACACATTGACGGCAGCGCCGCCCGGCGTAGTATGTTGCACGCAGGCATTACTGGCCGGCAGACTGCGGTTGCTGCCAAAGAGAAAATTTCCCGTTAGCGCGCTGTTTCCGTTATTTTGCAGTGTCACACCGACCAGGAAGACCGGCACGGTATCATCCCGCACCTCACCGGCGCAATCGGAGATAGCGATGCAGCCTGGTTCGCCGTAGAAGGTATCAATAATATCGACCGTGATGTGCATGCCGGAACCGTCACTGGAGTCTCCTTCCCAGCGCGATGTGTCCAGCCCCTGTATCCACTTCTCATTGCGAACGTAGGTATCGCCCTGGGCAGTGTCTGCCGTACCCATGTGAAAAATATCTGTAGGGGCGGGGCTTGTCCCCGCCCGCCCGGAGGTAGGGGCAATGCCAACGATGTAACTGGCGGTATTGTCGTGGTAAACGCCATCGGTACCGCTATATACTTCACGAGTAGTGGGAGAAACCACAAAGTCGAAGCGCGAGCCAAATTTCGCGTTCACATTATTGGGTGCGTTGTTGGCATTGAACGTTTGCGCAGGTAGACTGCTATCCAGTTGCAACTCGCCGGGGGGCGCTGCATTAACAGGCGCGCTGCCTTGAGTGTTCGCTGACGCGTTGATCACGTGAAGCTGGAAAAGAAGCCAGGACAGAATGACCATACCACAAAGAAATAAGGAAACGAATGGGCGCCAGGTTCGCAAAGTTCTACCTCTTTCTGCTTAAATCTCTACTGTGTTCAAACGTGCGATGGCGCGTCAGGCAGGTTAAAAAGGACTTTTGGTTGGTATGGCCAAAATAAATAAACAAACCGCCTATGTGAGCGGGTGAAACGGCGACTTCCTATTTTCCCGTGGGGCTACCCCCAGAGTATCATCGGAGCTGAAGAGCTTAACTTCCGTGTTCGGGATGGGAACGGGTGTACCCTCTTCGCTATCGTCACCGGTTCACCTGCGCAGACAGGCGGTTCTTCTTGACAGAGTGTATAATACTACAGATAAGAACGCCTGTCAATAGTAAGGACACGATTTATCGCGTCCTCAGAGAAATTCAGTACAGTACCATAGAAAAGAGGTGCGCGTTTGCCAGAGGATCGATCACGGCCATCCTTTCCCTCGCGACCGGCAGGAAGTGCGCCATACATCACATCGGCTGTCGGCTTAGAAGAGACGCAGGGACATGTACGCGCCAGGCGGAGTTCGCTGTTCACGCGCACCGTCATCTGGGTCACAGGTCTGATTTGCCTGGCTTTCTTGCTGGGGTCACTGGCGCAGGCCTGGACGAACAACCAGTTTATGCAGCGGCTGCATACGACTCAACAGCAGACTCAGCAGGCACAGGTATACCACGATCACCTGGCGCAGCAGGCCAACCACTACCAGGACCCGGCGGTGATCGAAAAAGAAGCGCGCGAGCAGTTGGGCTATATTCGACCCGGTGAGCACCCCGTCGTTGTTGTGGGCGCCGGTGAAGCACAGTCGCAGCCAGCACGCCCGTCTGCGAAACCGTCGCCTCCACAAAGTTTCTGGCAGGCATGGTGGAATATCTTCTTTGGAAGCTAATGTAGATCACTTGAAATCATCTTTATAGAAAGGGAAAATCTGGAATGCATCCACTTATCGGTATACCTTGTCACGCGGATTTTCTTGATGGATCAAGACGCCCCGTTTATTGCAATAATCGCGCCTATGTACATGCCATAGAGAATGCCGGCGGCGTTCCTATTCTCATTCCTATACTAAATGACCTTAGCTTGCTTAATACGCTTCTTCCCCGCCTGGATGGTCTTTTGCTTACCGGCGGAGCCGATATTGAACCCACGCTCTATGGTGAAGAACTGCATCCACTGACTGGTGAGCCTGACCAGGAGCTTGATGAAATCGAATTGATGCTGGCATTCTGGGCTTTGCAAGAAGACATTCCTACGCTAGGTGTGTGTCGCGGCATGCAGCTTTTGAATGTCGCTCTGGACGGAACGCTCTATCAAGATATCGACGATCTCTATCCCGCTAGCCAGCATCACTCCCACCGCGAAAAGCCGCGCGACTTTCTGGCGCATCGCGTGAGCGTCTTGCCGGGCAGCCGCACGGAGCAGTTGCTTGGAACAGACTCATTCATGGTGAATAGTCTTCATCACCAGGCCGTAAAGAAACCAGGTCGGGGTGTCGTAATTAGCGGTCAGGCTGACGACGGCATTCCTGAAATGCTTGAAGTTCCCGATCACCGCTTCATGCTGGCGGTGCAGTTCCACCCGGAAGAAATCTATAAAATAGAGCCTGCCTGCGCTCGCCTCTTCGCCGGGTTTGTGCGCGCTTGCAGCGATGTATCTATTGATGAAACCGATAGCGCAGAACGCGACCTGGCATCGAATGCAGCAGGTTAGGGTTTTAGAGCAAAGATGCTTACGGCGTTGGACTTTGAGCTACCCCTGGTATACAATAACACCATGGAGACTCAACCCGAAACGTCAACAACGAACAATGCAGCGATCTCTCCCGATCAGCCCGAAACGGCTACCCTATCTCGCCTGAACCGGGACGTGGCGATTCTCTCTATCATCGCGGGCCACCTGAACCGCAAAATCGATGTGCATGAAGCCTTGCAGGAGGTGCTTCTGCACGTTACCCGGCTGTTGGGATTGCAAACGGGCTGGGTCTGGCTGCTCGATGAACACGAAAAACCATATCTCGCAGCCAGGCAATCGCTGCCTCCTTATCTCGCAAATTATCCAGAGCGCATGACGGGCAGTTGTCTCTGCCTTGATACTTTTCTACAGGGCGATCTCGCGGGGGCTGCCAATATCAATGTGCTGCGCTGCAGTCGATTGAAGAACGCTGAGCGCGACAAGGACCCCTCGTCGCTCGGACTGCGTTTTCATTCCAGCGTGCCGATATATGCTGGAGAAACCCCCATCGGCGTGCTGAATGTCGCCAGTGAAGATTGGCGCGAACTCGCCGAAGAAGAGCTGCAGCTCCTGCGTATCATCGGCGACCAGATCGGTCTCGCAATTCAACGCGCCAGGCTTTCCGCCGAACATACGCGGGCCGCGGCCCGCCTGGCTACCATCGAAGAACGAAACCGCCTGGCGCGCGAAATTCACGACACATTGTCCCAGGGATTGGCAGCCATTACCCTGCAACTGGAAACGGCTGATGCTCTCGTTATTACGCGTCCAGAACGCGCTCAGGACGCCGTGCGCCGCGCTCTCAGCCTCGCTCGCGCCAACCTTGAAGAAGCGCGCCGCTCGATGGTTGACCTGCGCGCGGCGTACCTGCATAATCGCACTCTGCCCGAAGCCCTGGCGACCCTCGCGCGCGAAATGGCCCGGCAGGAAGCGATTGAGATCGAGTACCATTGCATACCTGCCGCGAACTTTCCAACTTTACCCCAACGGCAGGAAACAGCCATCTACCGTATCGCGCAAGAAGCCCTCACCAATTCCTGTAAACACGCCCATCCCAGTCGCATCGAGATGACCCTCGAGGCTGGAGAGGGGGAACTCTGTCTCACGGTGCAGGATGATGGCAGTGGTTTTCATCCTGACGAGGTGACACAGGCGGCAGGCGCATTTGGGTCTGGTCATTTCGGTCTGATAGGCATCAGCGAGCGCGTCAAGCTGCTCGGCGGAGAGTTGTGTATACAAAGCGAAGTGGGCGCCGGTACCTGTCTCTCCGTCTGCGTGCCCCTGGAAGAAGGGTAATGGAACGCATGATACGCATTTTGCTGGCCGACGATCACCCCATCGTGCGCGAAGGACTGCGGGCTGTGCTGGAGACGCAGGCCGATTTTGAGGTAGTTGGCACGCCGCAGCAGGCTACCAATGGAGATGAGGCGCTGCGCCTGGCCCTGGAATTGCTGCCGGATATCCTCTTGCTCGACCTTGAAATGCCGGTTATGGATGGAGTCGAAACGATTCGCCACCTGCGCCAGCAGTTCCACCCAGGCGCGATGAGCGACAAACAGTTCTCCCCCCGCATTATCGTGTTTACTGCCTTTGACAATGATGAACGCATTATCGCAGCGTTGGAAGCAGGAGCGAATGGCTATTTGCTCAAGGGCGCACCGCGCGAAGAGATTTTCAATGCCATTCGCGTCACCATGCAGGGCGGCTCGCTGCTGCAGCCGGTGATCGCCTCTAAGCTCCTTCGCCACGTGGGTCAACAGTATAGCGCGCGCGCCTCTGCTGGTCAGCCTGCGCTGTACGAGGCGCTCACCGAACGCGAAATCGAGGTGCTTGCGTTACTGGCGCAAGGCATGCCGAATAAAGAAATTGCCGCCCGGTTAATCATTAGCGAGCGCACCGCCAAGTTTCACGTCAGCTCTATCATGGGCAAGCTGGGTGCGACCAATCGCACCGAAGCGGTTTCCCTGGCTGCCCAGAAGGGCTTGATTACCCTCCACTCATAATACCTTTACCTCATGCTAAGACATTCTGGCTAATTTCGATGCAAACATGCGTAAAGCGCACAACATCGATATACAATATGCAGGTATCAGGATATATCTATGTATACCAGTATTCGTAGGGAGTAAAGTGGAAGCCACGAATAACAGTCTTATGCCATCGCTCTTACCTCGCATTGCCGCCGCTGTCTTCGTCGTATTGTTCATCGGCAGCATAGGACTGGCAAGCATTGGAGTGGTTGAGTTGCTCGGCTCGGCGCTGGCCCATGGGAACAGCTTCGAACACGCAGACGGTCAGATAGTCGCCATCGGGCCAGCAGAAAATTTTGTCCTGGAAACGGCAAGTGGAAAGCGGCTCTCGTTTGACTGCTCGACGCAGTGCCGCGCATCTCTGTGGCATATGCAGCGTCACATGCGCGAGCATGCCCATACCGATGTGTATTACATCGATGGGCCAGGGAACAGTTTGATGGCATTGGATGTCGATTGAACGGTTTGTAAGGACGCGATCAATCGCGCCCGCTAGAGTATGGTGCTATGGCAGAACTAGTAGCAAAGAACATTGATAGCGCAGATATTGTAATTATTGGCAACGGCATTGCCGGGCTGACCGCTGCGGTAGAGGCGCGGCGTCTTGCGCCCGACAGGCGCGTGGTCGTCATTACGGAGCAAAGCCATCCGACTATCAATACGCCCGCGCTGAAACAGTTTGCCATTGGCAAGCTCGACCGCGAGCAGTTACTCGCCTATCCGGCAGGCACCGAAATGGCCCAGTGCATCCACGTGATCAATGCGCGCGTCGAGGAGATTCACGCGCGGGACAGGTACGTCAGCCTCAAAGGTGGGCGTGGCTTTGGATATAGCGATTTGCTGATCGCTACCGGCAGCGCACCAACAGGACTTCCCGCCAGCTTACCCGGACGAGATTTTGACGGTGTGCTCTCCCTGCATCGCCTGTATGACTATCTCAATCTGCGCCGCCGGCTTGGGGAAGTGGAGGAGGCGGTGGTCATTGGTGGCGGAGCGCACGCTATCGAAACGGTGATGTGCCTGCTTTACTGGGATATTCGCGTTCACTGGCTGATTCGCGGCGATACCTTCCTATCGCGTATGCTTGATAGTCCAGCTTCTAACATGGTGCTCGAGTCGGTCCGGCGCGCCGGGGCGCAAGTCTACACTGAAACTGAGGTGTCAGGCATCGTTGGCAGGGTGGGTATGGTAGCCGGAGTGATCACAAATCACCAGCAGTTACTACCCTGCCAGCTCGTTCTGGCCTGCACTGGTACAACCCCGGTTACTTTCCTGGCCCGGCATTGTGATCTACCGATGAAGTATAAGCAGGGCATCCTGGTTGACGCTCAACTATGCACCAGTGTGCCGCATGTCTACGCCGCCGGTGATGTCGCGGCCATCGAGGACCCTCAGACGGGGATATTCACGCCCAGGGCGCAGTGGTACGCTGCCGTTTCGCAGGGACGCATGGCGGCAGCCTTGATGACAGGCTCGCCGCCAGCAGAAGAACCTGGCGTTCCCTGGCATGCTACCCGCCTGGGTAGTCTTTCCATGCTCACTGTCGGCAATGTATTGCAATGGCAGGATACCATTACCACCCTGACCGATAGCAGCAGGAGCAGCTACCGGCGCATGGCCGTGATCGAAGACAGGCTGATTGGCTACCTTTCGCTCGGACCGGCACAGCCCGACGGCCTAGCAATCAAGCGCATTATTGAAGAGGGTCTCTCTATTCGCGACTTCAAGAAAGATTTGCTTAAAGGCACATTTGACGCGCGCGCATATTTCTCGAGGAGACGCACTTTCGCGGCCCAGCGTATGATGACAACTGGAAAATTGCCTGTCACAGATGCGCTTGAGCGGCGCGTATTGACCACGAGAAAACTCCAGCTTACTACAACTGGCGACCAGCCAGTCATCACAAGCGCAAGCATCGCTTCCGTACCTACCGCCTTCGCGCATACAACTCAGGGAGACCAGCAGAAGCGAACGCGCCTGGCAAGGGCCATTTCCAATACGGACCCTCTGACGATGTCTGCTTCTGCCGAACGGGATACAGACAAAGATCTGCAGCTCCTGGCCGATCCCTTTG
Source organism: Ktedonobacteraceae bacterium (assembly GCA_035308345.1). Taxonomy (GTDB): domain Bacteria; phylum Chloroflexota; class Ktedonobacteria; order Ktedonobacterales; family Ktedonobacteraceae; genus CF-113. Next base: position 10,437 of record DATGGW010000160.1, read on the forward strand.
TAGCTGAGCCCACCATAGAGTCTACCCTGGTCAAATTGCCTTCTGCAGCCCGGACAGGCCGCAGCCCGTCGGGCAGCCTGTGGTCGTACAGCGGTCCCTTGCCGGCGGTAAAGATCAACAGCCAGGAAGCACAAGACGTGGTCACC
>DATGGW010000161.1:0-3666 GCA_035308345.1 Ktedonobacteraceae bacterium
ACTCATGTTTCCTTTCTTCCGCTAGTCTGTATGGAACACTTCCTTCATTGTGGCCCACCACTCGCCGGGTGCCCGCGTCTCCAGTGGCGCCTGCATCGGCTCGGTCCAGGTCCACCACTCGCGCGTCCTGGGGTCCGCAGCCATCTTTGCCATATCGGCCTCAAAATCGTGGCCGACATATTCAAAATAGGCAAAGAGTAGCTCACCATGGCGAAAAATGCTATAGTTGCAAATGTTGCATCTGGAAATCATCGCCAGCACTTCGGGCCAAACAGCAGCATGCAGACGTTCGTATGCTTCGATCTGGTCCAACTTCAGCCCTATAACCTGTCCAACCCTGCGCATAGCTTCCTTTACTAACTCCTTTCACCTGCCCACTCCGACCCATTAGGATAGGAGTAGGCGATAATCGACGCGGGATACATCGTTACGCTATACCCTGGAGCGTCCGGGGGCATATAGCGGCTACCCCTGATGACGACCGGATGCACAAAATGCTCGTGCAAGTGGGGTGTGTACTCGATCATGCGGTTCTCCAGTGAGCCGCTTATCGCGATGTAGTCGAAGAGCGCAAGATGCTGCACATATTCGCACAGACCAACGCCTCCCGCGTGCGGGCAGACCGGGATGCCGAACCTGGCAGCCATAAGGAGAATCGCCAGGACTTCGTTTACCCCGCCGACGCGGCAAGCATCGATCTGGCAGATGGCAATGGCGTTGGCCTGAAAAAGTTGCTTGAAGATGATGCGATTCTGCACATGCTCACCAGTGGCAACACGAATCGGCGCGATGGCACGCGCAATCGTGGCATGTCCAAGAATATCATCCGGGCTGGTGGGTTCTTCAATCCAGAAAGGGTCAAATGTTGCCAGGGGCTGCATTGCTGCGATCGCCTCGCTCACCTCCCACACCTGGTTTGCATCAAACATTAAGGTGCTCTGCGCTCCAATCTCTTCGCGCATGATACGCGCACGGCGCAGATCGTCCTCCAGGCTCAAGCCAACCTTCAGTTTGAAGTGCCGCCAGCCGTTAGCTAGCGCTTCGCGGCAGAGCAGGCGCACCTTTTCATCGCTGTAGCCTAACCAGCCCGCCCCGGTTGTATAGGAAGGAAAGCCATGCTGTAGCATCTCCGCCTCGCGCTGCGCTTTGGTTGGAGCCTGGCGGCGTAGCAAGTCTAGCGCTTCATCAGGAGTCAGGGCATCGGTGATATAACGGAAATCGATGCAGGAAACAAGCTGCTCCGGAGTCATATCGGTGAGTAGTTTCCAAAGCGGCTTACCCTCAATTTTGGCCCATAAATCCCAGACCGCGTTGACCACTGCGGCTGTCGCCAGGTGAATAATCCCTTTCTCAGGACCTATCCAGCGCAACTGACTGTCGCCTGTAATATGCTGCCAGAAGGCGCGCATATCAGAGGTGAACGACTCCAGCGTACGCCCGGTGACGAGCGGAGCCAGCGCCCGGATGGCAGCGACGCATACTTCGTTCCCACGCCCGATGGTAAAAGTCATGCCATGCCCATCCAGGCCCGCGGGATGGTCGGTTTGCAGAACCACGTAGGCCGCGGAATAATCCGGGTCGCTATTCATGGCATCAGAACCGGCCAGGGTCCGCGATGTCGGGAAACGAATATCATATGCCTGGACACCAACAATAGTAAGCGCCACAACACTTCTCCTTCTGCTTGACGACTTTCTTCAACCACCTTTGCCCCTATTATACTCGGGCTTCACCTCAACCAATCCCCAATTTTTGCTAGAGCCGTCAGATAACACCTCTTGACTATCCAGGAACAAATGTGTATACTGTATTCTGTATACAGAATACAGTATACTGCCTGGAAAATCAAGAGCGTTGCTTCAGGATTGATGGCTTAGCACACAGCAGGGTAAGAAGGTCTGCTAGAAGTCGCTTTAAGCGTCTATCAGATACATGGCATTAAAATAATCGATGGGAGTAACCAGAGATGGCTTCTATCTCGACGGGAACAGATGACCAGAAGAAGGGCACTGTGGCAGAGGTATTTGATGAAAGCCTGGGCACAGAACTATTTAATCTGCTCTGGGGACAGGAACGCACGGCCATGCCCACTGTTGTCGATCATGCCTACGAACAGCTCTGGAAGCATGTCATAATGATTGGTGGGAGCGAGGAGCAGCGGCTTTCTGATGTCACTCTGGCCGAGCAGTTGGGAATGAGCCGCACGCCAGTACGTCAGGCCCTGGAGCGCCTCGTTCAGGAAGGGTTGGTGCGTTCTGATCCCCGGCGCGGTTTCTGGACGAGCACATTCACTGCCCAGGATATTCACGAAATCTACGATCTGCGCGGCGCACTGGAGGTGCTGGCAGTACGCCTGGCAGCCCCTCGTCTGAGCCAGGAAGACCTGAAGGCACATCTTGAGGCTTTGTATGCTGTTCGTGCGGAACTTGATACACACCCGGTGCTACGTTTTCTCCAGGTAGACATCCGTTTCCACATGCTCATCACGCGCGCATCGGGCAATGGGCGCCTGATCCACAGCCTCTCTCTGCTGCGCAGCCAACTCTCTATGTTTCAGATGCAAGATACATTCTATCCCAGGCGCATGGAGATAGCCTTGAATGACCATGAACAGATTCTGCTGTCTCTACTCGTGGGAAATATTGATGAGGCGACGGATTGCCTGGCCAGGCATATCCGGCATGCGAAGGAAGGCGTTTTGGCAGATATCTTTTTAGAAGGAAAGGAGGGCATTTCGTAACCCCCGATTTCGGGGCTTCCCAGTAACGGATGTTCCGCTTGGTAGCCTTTAGCGCCTGCTATAAGCAATCATAAGCGGCGATAGTGATGCCTTATGCCTGTTGAGAGGACCAATCAGCCGGGAAAACCAGATTACAACACGCCTTCAGAAAAGTAGAGAGTTCGCGTGTCGGAATCCGGTCCCCAGGAGGAGAAAACCATGCAATCGAAGTTCGCAAGTCGTCTACGAGCGCTGGCTGCACTCGTCGTTATCACGACAGTCCTGGCAGCGTGCGGCGGCACGTCAGGCGGCACGTCAGGCTCCACGACGTCAGGAGGTAAACTTGCACCGGGCGCGAGCTTCAAGCTCGGTGTTTCACTGACCTTTAACAATACCGACTTCTGGACTAACTACATCACGTATGAGAAAATGTTCGCGGCTAAGTACAACGCCACGCTGATCGGGCCGCTGGTGGCCAATAATAACGCTGCCCAGCAGAACACGGACATCCACACACTGATCCAGGAAGGCGCCCAGGCGTTGATTGTCAATCCTGTGGACAGTGCCGCAATCGCGCCCGCGCTCGATTACGCCGCCAGCAAGAACATCCCTGTGGTCAGCGTGGACGTCGCGCCAAGCTCCGGTAAGGTTTTCATGATCGTGCGCGCCGACAACGTGGCGTATGGTAAAAACTCCTGCAAGTACATCGCCACACATGCGACTACCAGCAGCGGCCACATTGCCATCCTGGAAGGAGATCTCGCCTCTCTAAACGGTCAGGACAGGTCGAATGGCTGCAAGCAGGAAATCCAGCAGAATTATCCAAACTTCAAGGTCGTCGAGTACCCCACGAAATGGGATACGCCGACTGCCGTCAACGACGCCAAGACCGCGCTGAGCACGTACTCGGACCTGAGAGGCATCTATGTCGAGTGGAGCGCACCTGA
>DATGGW010000162.1:0-13819 GCA_035308345.1 Ktedonobacteraceae bacterium
TCACGCATTGTGAACTCTTTGAGACCAAGCAGGCGCTGCTCGAAGCGGCCCAAGCGTGCTTCGTCCGTTTCAACCAGAGTCCACAAAACATTTTGTCTGTCATTGGCTCCAAAGCCAAAAAAGTTAGTTGAATGTACTTAAGGAGATATCAATCAATGAACCGGTTTATTCGATCTCGCCAACAATGTCTGATGTTACTGGCGGCTGCCGCGCTGGTGTTGTCACTTGTGCTCTCTGCCTGCGGCTCGCCGGCCAATGCGGCTAATTCCGGCGCTCCGGCCAGCAATCCGGCGAATACACAACAGGGTAGGAGCCCGATTTATCGCGCCCGGACCTCTGGATCGCAGAATACCAGCAGCGGGGTTCAGAACACCGACCAGCAAATCCAGGGTCTGCTGCGCCAGCTCGATGGGTCGCAGAACGATGTCAACAATGCTGACGCGGGCGCTTCCCAGGATGGCGGGCAACCGTAATGCGCCAGGTTCCTCTTTTCTAACCAATATCCATGCGCGACTCTCATAAAAATTTGATTATCATGAAAGGAACTATCATCTTGAAATTTCTCACAACATTCCGGCATGTGCCAAAACGTTTTGCGGCTATTGGTATTCTCGGCGTGCTCGCGCTCGGCGCGCTTATTCCTGCGACCGCTTTCGCGGCCACCCCCACAACTAAGCCATGCGCTTCAACCGATTTACAATGCTTTATCACGGCGGGCGACCAGTTTATCGCCCAACGTCAGACCTCGTTGACTAACCTGGGAAACAGGGTGGCGGAACGCTTGAGCCAGAAGTTGATTACGTCTGACCAGGCAAATGCGCTCCAGGCCGATGTCAGCACCAACGAGAGCGGCCTGGCTTCTCTTAAGTCGAAACTTGATGCCGAAACTAACGCTGCCGCAGCGCGCCAGGATGACATGAACATTTTCCTGCAGTTCCGCATCTATGCAGTGGTATTGCCGCGTGACTATCGCCGCCTCTACCTGGATGTGGCAGTAAATGTTGACGCCAGACTGCGCGGCTTGAGCGGGCAAATCAAGCAGGCTATCCAGAACGCGCCGCCCAGCGAGCAGGGGCAATTGAATACTTTGTACAATGACTATATCGCGCAGTTGACCACTGCCGAGTCGCAGTTCGACCTGGCGCAGTCCGACTTCCCGGCGCTCACACCATCAAACTTCAACTACAACCGTTCAGCGTATCAAAGTAGCCTGAGCAGCCTGACCACTGCCGAAAAGACCATCCATACTGCCCTGCACCAGGCTGGCAGCGATGCACACCAGATCGCTACGATTTTGAAGGGTAAATAAACTACTCCTCTCTCGCTGCTCTGAACAGGCGTCCATTAACGAACGCCTGTTTTTTATTCTTTATCTATCTCTCTGCGATGCCAGTCGGTCAATTGTTGGTAGGCATGCGCGATACGCAGGATCATGGCTTCCTCGAATGGTTTGCCTGCAATCTGTAAGCCCAGGGGCAGCCCATCAGTCGAGAAGCCACAGGGAAGCGAGATGGACGGCAGCCCGGCCAGGTTAAAGGGCAAGTTGAGTCGCAGTAGTGCCTCCCCTGAGTTTTCGACGATGCCATCGATAAGCATATCCTGATAGCTCAGCTCGACGGGAAAGGCGGGAACTGGAATGGTGGGCAGTATGAGCGCATTGACACGCTGCATTACGCTGCGCAGCGTGCTTGAAAATTGGCGGCGTTCCTGCTGCGCCTGCAAGTAATCGATGGCCGGAACCTGCTGACCCTTGAGCAGGCTTTCACGTGTCGGTTCAGTGTAGTCTTTGCTGCGCGCGGGAAACCAGCCGTTTTGCATATGCGCCAGCGTGGCTTCAGGACGCTGGATGGTGCGATAGGTGGTCATAGCTGGACGCGGCAGATCGACATCGATGAGCTGCGTGCCCTCTTCTTGCAGCACTGTGAGGGCTGCGCGCCATGCTGTGCGCACTTCGGGATCGAGTGGCGCTACAAATGGTTCCGGCGGTATACCCAGGGTAATACCTTGCAGCGAGAGCGGACCGCGTCCTTCTGCGCCACCTATGAGGGATGCGCTGGCCTGCGCGGGTGGACCTGAGACGCTGTTGGGGTCGCGTGGGTCGTAGCGCGCGATGGCATCAAAGATCAAGGCACAATCTTCCGCGCTGCGCGCCATTGGCCCCACATGATCCAGCGACCAGCTCAGCGGTATCACACCGTAGCAACTGACGCGCCCATAAGTTGGTTTGAGTCCGGTGATGCCGCAGCAGGCAGCCGGGATGCGGATCGAACCGCCCGTGTCGCTGCCGATGGCTCCCAGGCACATGCTCGCCGTCACAGCCGCTGCGGAGCCGCCGCTCGAGCCGCCAGGGATGCGCCCCAGGTTCCAGGGATTGCGCGTGGGCGGTGTATAGGTGCCGTAGGCGAACTCGTGGGTATTGGTCTTGCCAATGATGATGGCTCCGGCGCGTCTCAATTGCTCGACCACTGTTGCATCCTCGGTCGCAATGTTGTCGGCCAGCACACGGGAACCTGCCGTCAGGCGCACGCCCTTGACGGCCACCAGGTCTTTCACGCCGATGGGGATGCCATGCAGCGGGCTGCGAAACAGGCCGGTGCGCTGCTCCTGCTCGGCCTTCTCCGCGTCGGCCAGCGCCTCGTCGCGCATGACGGTCACGAAAGCTTTGATGTCGCCATCCAGTTGATCGACGCGCTCCAACGCTTCAGCCACCAGTTCGGAGGGTGTTGTCAGGCCGGCCCGCAGGTCCGCGGCTGCTTCGATGATTGATAGGTAGGGCATAGAGCAGGTGTCTTTTCTCGCGTCTTTCATATTCAGCTGTGTACCGTCTCGCTGATTATAACATATGCTTTGTAGGGACGCGATGAATCGCGTCCATCACCATCAGCTTGACTTTACAGAGGCAGAATGGTATGATGAACAAACAATCATTTGAATTGTCCATCTCGCCGAAAAGTCCCATAGAAGAAGTGGCTGTGACATGCATGAGCGTATTCAAGCGTCCGGGTTAGAACGCCGACGAGAAGACTATGGACCTATCACCGGTCGCTCACACTACGTAGATGATTTAAGATCACGGCAAGGACGTCCCCCGGTGCTGCATATGCTGGTTGTGCGCAGCCCTTATGCCCACGCCGAGATAACCAGTATCCAGCTTGATGCGGCACGCTCGCAGCCTGGGGTTGTCACGGCATTCGCAGGCGCGGAACTGGTCAGCGCTATGCCCTCCCTTTTCACTATGCCAATGCCGGGACTCAAAAAGCCGGAACGTCGGCCAATGGCTGTAGGACGCGCGCGCTACGTGGGTGACCCGGTCGCTGTTGTTCTGGCTGAAAGCCTCTACGCCGCTGAGGATGCGCGCGACCTGGTTGAAGTTGATTATGAGATGCTGCCTGCCATGGCCGACGCGGAAGCGGCCCTTGAACCGGGCGCGCCCCTCCTCTATGAGGAGTTTGGCTCAAACATCGCTTTCATTCAGGAATCAAGTCACGGCGATATTGCGGCTGCATTCGCGCAAGCTGATCGCGTCGTGAGCCTGCGCCTTATTAACCAGCGACTTGCGCCCAGTTCACTTGAACCGCGCGCCTGTCTGTTCGATTTTGAACCCTCTACTCAAACCCTATCGGCCTGGCTCTCCTCACAATCGCTTTTCCGCGCCAGGGATACGCTGGCTACTTTTCTGGGCCTGGATCGCAGTAAAATCAAGGTGTACAATGCCGAGGTGGGTGGTGCCTTTGGGGCTAAAAACGTCTTCCTGGGCGAAGAGATTATCGCCGCCTTACTTGCGCTGAAATATGGGCGACCGGTCAAGTGGATCGAGCAGCGCAGCGAAAATTTACAGGCCCAGTCCCAGGGACGCGGGCAGGTAAATTACGTCGAGGCCGCTTTTCAGAACGACGGCAGGCTGCTGGGTCTGAAAGTACGCTCGCTGGGCGACCTGGGCGCGTTTCTCACTTTCGCGACAGCGATGGTACACACCCGCGCACCCTCCATGTTGTGCGGGCCATACCAGGTGCAGGCTGTGGAAAGCCAGGTGATCGGCGTCTTCACCAACAAGGCTACCACTGCCCCCTATCGCGGCGCGGGAAGACCCGAAGCCGCCTACATCGTGGAACGCACGATAGACCGCATCGCCCTTGAACTGGGCCTCGACCCGGCTGAGGTGCGCCACCGCAATTTCATCCCGCCGCAACCTGGTCCTTATAAGACGGTTACAGGTGTTGTGTATGATAGTAGCAATTACCAGGCCGCCCTCGATCGCGCGCTTGAACTGGGTGATTACACGGGCTGGCGCGCTAAACAGCGCGAGTATCGCGCATCTGCTGATCCCCGCTTAATAGGCATTGGCCTTGCCTCTATTATCGAACTATCGGGCGATGCCGTCTCTCCGCCTGCCAATGCGCCGCGTGAAGCGGCTGCAGTGCGCATTCGCAGCGATGGAAGCGCGCTGGTGCAGAGCGGCGTGGCCCACAATGGTCAGGGCCATTTCACCGCCTTTGCTCAAATTGTGGCAAGCACCCTGCACCTGCCTGCCTCTAAAGTAGAGGTTAGCATGAACGACAGTTCTCTACCGGCTTACAGCATAGGCACCTTTAGCAGCCGCACCACGCAGGTAGCGGGATCGGCTGTGCTGCTGGCTGCCGAAGCCGTCAAAGAAAAGGCATTGCAACTGGCAGCGCGGGTATTGGAAGCATCCTCTGCCGACCTGGTGATGGACGATGGCAAGGTAGCAGTGCGAGGAGCGCCAGCGCGTGCCATAGACCTGGGCGCCCTTGCCAGCATGGTTGAGGAACATCCTGGTCTCATTGAGCATGAGCAACCTAATCCCTCCAACGATGCGCCTGTCGAGGGACTGGCTGCCTGGCGCGATTTTAGCCCACCCGGCGCGACCTACTCCTCCGGTACACACCTTGCGGTAGTCGAGGTTGACCCTGAAACTGGCGAGGTGGAAATACTCAAATACGTGGCGGTGGATGATTGTGGGCGCGTGCTCAACCACTACCTGGTCGAAGCCCAGATACACGGCGGGCTGGCGCAGGGCATCAGCCAGGCGCTGTATGAAGAAGTGCTCTACGATGGGGAAGGACAATTGCTCAGTGGCACGCTGCTGGACTACGCTTTGCCTGATGCCCACATGATGCCAGGCTTCATCACTGATTTTATCGAGACGCCTTCGCCCTATAATCCGCTGGGCGCAAAAGGAGTCGGCGAGTCGGGCTGCATCGCCGGTCCGCCCACTATTGTCAATGCTGTGTTAGATGCGCTTTCACCGCTTGGCATCCAATCAATTGATATGCCTCTCAGACCGGAGAAGATCTGGGCGCTGATGCAGAGTGCGCGTCATAATTTGTAGGGACGCGATTTATCGCGTCCGCCTGAAGCGAGGAAGGCAGGTAAATGATGAGCCGTTCGGATGCCAGGTCGTATGCGCGCAAAAACCTGCGCGGCGTCTGGGGCGCAATCCCCTATCCTTTTACGCCCGGCGATGAACTCGATGAGCAGGGGCTGAGACGCAACATTCGCTACTGCATCGACAACAAACTGCTGGATGGTATATATTGCGGCCACTTCATGAGCGAGTTCTGGGCGCTCACTAGCGAGGAGCGCAAACGCGCCGCCGAGGTCGTGGTTGACGAGTGCCGGGGCCGTATTCCGGTGATGGTGCATACCGGGCATACCTCCGTGAAGGAGAGTGTCGCACTTTCGCATCACGCCGAGCGTATCGGCGCTGATTACCTGGCGGTGGGCAATCCTTATTTTATGGCTTACAACGACGATCAAATCTACGATTACTTTCATTACATAAGCGAGCGTACAGAGGCGGGTATACTCATTACGAATACAGGGTACACGGGCATAGTCCTGTCTCCTGAGTTGATCAACCGCCTGGCAGACCTCGAAAATGTAGTGGCTGTGAAAAATTCCCCTAAGCTGCCTCACACGCTTGAAACACTGCGGCTGGTTGGCGACCGCATCATTGTCAGCAGTCCAGATGAGGGCCTCTGGTTCTCGCTGATGACTGAACACGGCTGTCGCCTTTACATGTCCTCTGCCGTGCCATACCTGCTGCAGAAACCCGGCCAGACTCCCATGAAAGATTACACGGCGCTCGCTTTTGGGGGCCAGATCGAGGAAGCCGGCGCAATCTCCCGCGGCTTCGAACCTATGCGCCAGGTTTTCAACAAATGGCTGCGCGACCCGTGGCCCGCGCGCCGCCTGATGCCTATTGCGTACCTGAAGGCCTGGGCCGACTTGCTGGGTATGGTAGGCGGCCCGGTGCGCTCGCCCTTACTACAGGTGACGGCTGCTGAACGTGAAGAGCTGCGGCAGGATTTAGTCAAGGTTGGACAGATTTCATGACAGGAGATGAAGATGGCAGAACAATTTGATATCGTGATTGCAGGGGCGGGACATAACAGCCTGGTTATGGCTGCTTATTTGGGAAAGGCGGGATACTCCTGCCTGCTGCTGGAAGCCCGGCCGGTGATCGGCGGCAATACCATGACCGAGGAACTGACGCTGCCGGGCTTCCAGCATGATACCTGCTCGACCACGCACGCTATCTTTTTGCAAAGTCCGATCTGGAGCAACCAGGAACTGCCACTGGCCGAGTATGGGTTGGAGTACATCAAGGCCGACCCTGTCTCCCACGTGGTGTTCCCGGATGGGACTTACATCACCCAGTGGATGGACATCGACCACACGTGCGAGGAGATTTCCCGGTTCTCCCGGCGAGACGCCGAGACGTATCGCAAGATGATGTCCGACTGGCGCAGTGTATCCCCTATCTTCAATAAAATTCGCTACACTCCTGCCGGCTGGGGTCCAACAGTTGCCGGGGAACTGTCTGCGCATCCCCAGGGCGCGATCTGGATGCGCAGACAGGCGCTTTCTGCGTGGGATATCATCGACTCCTCCTTCGAGGATTGGCATGTCAAGTCGTGGATGGTATGGTTCGCGGAAGGGACGTTGCAACCGGCTGAAAGGCCCGGTACCGGCACGCTGGCTTACTCATTTGTGGCTGGTCGCCAGCGCAACGGCTGGGCTATTCCCAAAGGGGGGTCCGGCAGCTTGCCTCAGGCGCTGCGCCGCATCGTCGAGAGGCAGGGAGGAACCATCCTCACGAATCAGCCTGTGAGCAGGCTGGTGCTGGAGAATGGACGATGTGTGGGCGTCGAGACCGAGTCGGGCGAACAGTTCCGCGCGCGCCATGCCGTTGTCTCCTCGATTCACGTTAAACACCTGGTCAATATGGCGCCAGCGGAGGCCTGGGGTGATGCTTTCCTGTACGGCGTGGAGACTTACCAGGCAGGACGCACGATGTTTGTGGCTCACTATGCGACAACTGAGCCGCCGGAATTCCAGGTCGAGGGCGGGACTCTTTCTCTGGTAGCCGCGGGCGTAGCACAAACTGCAGAACGCCAGCTGCGCGTTGGAAACGACTTCCTTCACGGCATCGCAGCCGCTGATCAGCCGGCGCTGCTGGTATTGACTCCATCGGTGGAGGACACCTCGCGCGCTCCAGCAGGCAAGCACATGATTAAGGTGATTGGCCAGCAGCCCTACGCGCTGCATGAAGGGCCTGAGAAATGGGACGAGATCAAGGAAGAAGTAGCCGCAAATAATCTCGCGGAGTTGCGCAAGTACGCGCCGAACCTGACCGGCGATAAAATTCTCGCTACCGAGGTGCGCAGCCCTCTCGACCTGGAGCGTTACAACCGGCACAACTGGCACGGGAGCTGCCACGGCGGGGATATGAGTCCTGCCCAGTCAGAAACGCTGCGGCCAGTTCCAGGTTATGCCCAGCATCGCATGCCAATTCCCGGTCTCTACCAGACAGGGGCCACTACGCATCCTGGCGGCTCGGTGACGGGCGGCCCTGGCCGCAACGCCGCGATGGTGCTGCTCAGGGATCTGGGCCGGGACTTGAACGAAGTGATCGGTGGCCGCGTGCTATAATGTGGTCGGGCATCCATTTCATGCTCAACGAGGAGAAGTGTCGTGAACAGCACACAAGAAACGCGCATCGAACGCGACTCGATGGGCGAGATGCAAGTACCCGCGAACGCTTATTATGGCGCGAGCACGCAGCGCGCCGTGTTGAATTTTCCCATCAGCGATTTGCGCTTCCCGCGCCCGTTCATTCGCGCGCTTGGGCAGATCAAGCAGGCGGCAGCACAGACCAACGAGAGTCTGGGAACGGTTGACCCGAAGTTCGCAGAAGCTATCGTGCGAGCGGCGCAAGAGGTGATCGACGGAGAGCTTGACAGTCATTTTGTGCTCGATATTTTTCAAACCGGCTCAGGTACCTCAACCAATATGAACGCTAACGAGGTGATCGCCAATCGCGCCAGCGAACTGCTGGGCGGTTCGCGCGGCTCGCTCAAGGTTCATCCCAACGATCATGTCAATTTCGGGCAGTCGTCCAACGATGTGATCCCCACTGCCATCCACCTGTCCGCGCTGGTGAGCATCGAACATGATATGATACCCGCATTGCTGGAACTGCAAATGGCGCTAGAGCAGAAGGCCGAAGAGTTCATGCCAATTATCAAGACGGGGCGCACACACCTGCAGGACGCCACGCCTATTCGCCTGGGCCAGGAGTTCCTGGGGTACGCGGGGCAGATCGAGCGCGGCATCGCCCGCATGCGACACGCGCAGAGCGAATTGTCGGAGGTTGCGCTGGGCGGTACAGCGGTCGGGACGGGTGTGAATACGCATCCAGAGTTCGCGGCGCGCGTCTGCCAGCGTCTCTCGGAGATGAACGGCGTAACAGTACGAGAAACCAGCGATCACTTCCAGGCGCAGAGCACGCTCGACAACATCGTTGAGGCCAGCGGCGCGCTGAATACGCTGGCGGTCAGCCTGATGAAGATCGCCAACGACATTCGCCTGCTTGGTTCCGGCCCGCGCGCGGGCATCGGCGAGATCGACCTGCCCGCCGTGCAGCCCGGTAGCTCGATTATGCCCGGCAAAGTCAACCCGGTGATCGCCGAGTCGGTGTGCATGGTCTGCGCGCAGGTGATGGGCAACCATACGACTATAACCATCGCGGGCCAGGCGGGCAACTTCGAGATCAATGTGATGATGCCCGTCACCGCCTACAACCTGCTGCAATCGATCAGCCTGCTGGCAGCTGCCGCGCGCAATTTCACGGAACAGTGCATCAAGGGCATCCAGGCCACCAGCCGGGGCCCGGAGATGGTCGAGCGCGGCCTGGCTATCTGCACCGCGCTGGCTCCTGTTATTGGCTATGATGCTGCCGCCAACATCTCTAAAGAGGCTTTCAAGACGGGCAAGACCATCCGCGAAGTGGCGCGCGAGCGCACCGGCCTTTCGGAAGAGGAACTCGACCGCATCCTCGATCCCGCTGCGATGACGAAGCCGGGATTGGAGGGCGGCCCGGCCGGGGGATAGAGTGCATTATAAACTCCGATAGTCGTTTATCATCGACTGGATTGTGGTACAGCTACACCACCCTCACTCGATGGTCGAGTCACTGCGCACGAAAATCATGTTTCATCTTCTCGTAGCAGGCCATGCCTGTCTCACCATGGAGCCTCGTGTGAAAGGCAAAAGTCCCTCGCCAGTGATATCCGAGCTTTTCGTACCATGCTAACAACCTCAGGTGCTTGTCGTAGGCGTCCAGACGAATGGCCTCATATCCCTCAACGCGCGCAATGCGCTCATATTCTTGCATACACCACGTCCCAATGCCTTGTCCCTGAATTTCAGGGAGCACCGCCAGGCGGTTCGCGTACAAGGCGGGTTCACCAGCAGCATCCCACGACTCCCAGACGCCTGGGATGGTGCGATAATAAGTTGGAGCCTGTGTCCCGACCGTGAATGTGGCTACGAGTTGCTCGTCATTGTGAACCGCGTAAACACTTCGCTCTTCCACAGATTTGCGCATCAGTTCCAGTGGATACGGTGGATCCCAATGACCAAGCCCCAATCGTACCTTCATATCTTGCCCGCACTGCCGCAGGATCTCGTGCAGCGCTTCAATCTCGTTGGGCCCAGCTTTTCTTAGCTTCAGGTTCATATGCTGCTGTTCCTTCCCTGTTTGTCCGATGCTTGCTCTCCTCCATGTACCTGGGGGAATCTGCCATCATGATACCGCGTCACACACAAATAAAAGCTAGGACGCTGCGTTGCCTAGATACAAATCGTGTTCAGTAAGCATGAGAACTTCGCCATCAAACTGAGTTTTTAGCTGTTCAATACGTTGGACCGTGGCTCTCTTCCATTGTGGTTTAGAAGTAGCAAAGACAATGCCATCTATTGCGACACGTCTACATATGTCTTCATAGAACGAAAACTGATCTCTATCAATTTCGTCATTGCTCTTGGCTTCACCAATATAGAATTTACCATCACAAAGACAGAGTATATCAACGTTTTTATGAATTTCGTTACCGTTATCAACCCAGTAAACGTCGGAGTCTGAAACCCATTCAAAGCAGTGTTGGCTTTTGTGCTTGAGATAGTATAAAGCCAGAAAAGGAATCTGCATATTATCATTGAATCCCTGGAATATTACCTCTGGTAGTTTATACAGCCATAGCGGGTTTGATCGGTAGATTTGCGTTTGCAAGCAACGAATACACTCAAACGTCTGGCCCACATGCTCGACAGGATACCAGGAATGGTATGAACAAGTAGTACAGCGTAAGACAAACCCACGTTCCAATATGCCTCTTTCTAAGAGGTCCAAAGCTTCTTCCGGCAAAATATCAGAAATGGTATCAAAATATGCTTTTGTCTCAAGTGGTATTGCTTTTCCAAGCGCACTCCAAAGTTGAAGATGATTTAGAGCACGGCGTTCTGACGGTTTCGGCAAAATCCAACCCGTTTTCCGTTTGTCACTATTATCAGAGAGTAGATCTAGCAATTCTCGATAGGGAGAGGCTACCATGTACTGTTGAATTTTTTCCAATTCACCAATGCGCTCAAGAAAAATTCTATGGTATCTGGCTGTACTGCTTAATTCAATACGGGAGAACCCGGCTGCGGTAAAGAGCTTTTCAATAACTTTTTCTGAGGAGGGCTTCTTGAAAGTAACCGGCTCCTCAGAACTAATTTGAGCTGCTAGATAACGCCCAATGGTGAACCGAAATCTGGGAAGGATTACCGGTTCTTCAGTTACTCTGCGTCCATTTCTAAAATGTGGCAAAAAGCCCTTAACGATCTCTGAAGAAACCAAACTACTTACGATCGTACTATCTGGCGGAAGCATTAAGCCATCCCATTCCAGTGTAACGATATATATACCAGTAGAAGATAATGGCAACTTCGGGATAAAAATATACTTCCCGGCACTTTCAACGATAGAGACTCTTTCTTGCCTGATATATGGTCTAATATAGTCGTAAAACACAATTTCATCGTAGGTTACAATATGCCAGTTTGGAAACTCTCCTTGTCTTTTTCGAAGCAGATTTTCAAAGAAGACTTCAAGATTAGCAAGACTATCATCTCGTGAAGAAAATACGATATCTAATCCACCGCTAACCAGCGAATAGAATCCGCCTCCATAGTCAGATTCTAGCCATTTGATAAGCTCATCTGTATCGCTCTTAATTTCTGCAAATGACAACCAGGATACGAAGAAACCGCTAGCACGTAAATTCCAGAATAATATTCCTTCTTCTAATCCAAAGTTGTCAGATATAAGTATCACTAAACCAGATGTTTCTCTGCGCCGTTGCTTTCGCAAAGGAGTGCCACTCCTCTTATAAGGCCCCGTCAAACCGATAAAAGATTGAGACGTGCGAGTATGGTGCTGTAAAGTGCAACAAGTCTCTAATCTTTCTGTTCTACTAACCAAAGGAAATGTATGCTCTTCTTTGACTATATCGGATAACTTATAGCGATCAGGAGCAGCTATGATATTTCCTTCTTCATCTAAATGAGTGCCAACTAGGTCCAAGTGCCTTTCATCAAACTCAGATTTAAGCAATCTCATTAAAAACATTTCTCGATAGCCGGTTGCATTAAGGCTAACCACTTCATCCATTTTATGCCACATTGGTTCGCGAGGTTCTACATCACCACAGGCCACTAACGCTAATCGGCTAGTATCAGGATATTTATCATCTGCAACGGCTACAAATGACTGTGACGAATTGAAGGCTACATCAGCTCCTAAAGTTGCATTTATTCCCGATCCTCCACTCCACGGATCGAGTTCGGCTACTTCTGAAATTGAAACCCAGGGAATAACAGCAAATGAGTGAAGATAAGAATGCAGAGTATCCAAAGATTCTGGCTTCTGATCGGGAGCCATTACAATGAGATCGGGATCGTAATCAATCAGGAAACGTTGGTATTGTTCAGATAAAGTATCCTCTTCAGCGAGTGGGATAAAGACATTGAAATAGCCACCTACCATCGCGCAGTTGTATTTTATAATCTCTTCAAAACGCTCCCACTCGTCAAGTCGAATAAGCCAGGCGATACTTCTTGAATACACTGAGGCAAGGGCGAACTGCTCCAAAATAGAAACTCCTTCCATCCCATAAAACATTAGTCACTTCAGGCTTGAAAAAAGACAATTTGTGCATGATCGTATATTATCTTCATCTGTAATAACGGACATGATGCTGCCAGGTATTGAGTTTATCAGGCACAGTTGATAAGTCATATTCATATTATGGAAAGCCACCTCTTTTCGCTACTCCAAAAAGAATAAATATTCAGCCTAACTTGACAGAGAGTGGCGTCTCTTGTATAATGCTGTAGAACAAAGTTTCTAAAAACGAGATGAAGAGGAGTGATATATGAACGAACAACAGAACGGGAATGGTGAAAATGGGCGCAATGATACGCGGCCATTCAATCCCAATGAACACCTGATGCAGATCAAGAATCGCAATGGGTCTGCTGATTACCTTCCAGTACAATGGCGACTCGTCTGGTTCAACGAGAAGTGTCCCGAAGGGAAGATCACCATCGTCGAGAAGATTATTGATCCAGATCGCGAAGTTGAGAAAGAGATAATGCAATGGAACAGTGACACCCGGCGCAGCGAAAAGATGGTCAAGCGAGCACGCGGGTGGGCCTATTTCCATGTGCGTGCAGAGGACGGGAAGGGAAAAGTAGGTGAAGCTGTCAAAAGTGAATCTGCAGTTGACTTTGATGATTATATCGAAAAGGCTGACACTGGAGCAACGGGTAGGGCGCTTGCAAAGATTGGATATGGCACCCAGTTTGCGCCTGAATTCGATGAGCAGCATCGCATCGTTGATGCGCCTGTAGAGCGCGCAAAAACGTTTCAGTACGCGAGCAATGGGGACGGCAGAGCTAATAGCAATAATACCAGCACCCAGCCGGTCGATGATAAGTCGGCGACCGCTCCCGCTACTGAACAACAGCTTGCCAGTCTGCGCAAGCTCAGCCAGCACCTGGGCAGGCCCGAGCCAGAAGATCAGGGTACGATGTCCTACCTGAGCGCGAAAGAACTGATCCTGCAACTGAGTCGCGAGTATAATGAGCAGCGCCAGAACCGTAGTAAAGCGTCGTAGGCATTACGCCAGGATTCAGGCTGCGCATTCACCAGGAGTAACAGGTAATGACCATGAACATGCGAGAACTGGAACACGCCGAGAAGAGCATGCAGCAGCAGTGGCATGATCTTGTGATGGCTGAACAGCAGGGCGAGCCGCTGGAAACGCTTGAGCAGATGTATGACACCTACATTCTGCTGGCTGAGGAGTACAATCGCTGCTCTGAAAAGTACCAGTGCGAGCAACAGCAGAGGCAGTTGGGGCGCGGTCCCGCTGCCCGCGACAGCAAGAAGCAGAAGACGTTTTTGGCG
>DATGGW010000163.1:0-12249 GCA_035308345.1 Ktedonobacteraceae bacterium
TCGCTCGGCTGACTCGGCTCGGCTCGACTCTGTCCCCGGCAAGATTGAGGTAATACTGTTTTCGGTTTGGGGCGCACTTCTGGTGCGCTCTTTTTGCTATTGATGAATAGCTCACCATGCCGTTGGTATGACCTGCCCTGGGGAGAGTGATATTGTGCTTATCGATTTTCATACTCATCTCTTTCCACCCGAAATTCAAAAGCAGCGCGAAAAATATTGTGACCGTGATCCCTGGTTCAACGAACTCTACCATCATCCGCGCGCGGCAATGGCGAGCGCGGATGACCTGGTAGCGGAAATGGATGCCTCCGGGGTAGACGCCTCGGTTGCGTTCTCCTTTGGCTGGACAGACCTCGCACTGATCGCGGAAACCAATAGCTATATTATAGATGCCATGCAGCGTTTCCCAGGGCGTATCTATGGGATGGCAGTGCTGCTGCCGACCGTCGGCGAAGCAGCTGTTTACGAGTTGGAACGCTGCGCGCAGGCAGGCATGATCGGACTGGGCGAGTTGATGCCGCACGGCCAGAACTACCGGCTAAGTGATATATCCTTGCTCGCGCCGCTGATGGATGTCGCACGCCGCTATGATTTGCTCGTCCTGTCACACTGTAGCGAACCGGTGGGGCATCTTTACCACGGCAAGGGCAATGTATCACTGCCCGATATTGTGGCCTTTCTCACCGCTTTTCCCGATATTCGTTTTATAGCTGCGCATTGGGGTGGCGGCCTTCTCTTTTATACGCTCATGCCAGAGATACAGCGCATTACCGCCAATGTATGGTATGATACTGCTGCTACCGTCTATCTCTATCACCAGCGCATATTCCCGCTGGCGGCAGATCTGGTCGGGGCTGATCGTATCCTCTTCGCCAGCGATTATGCGTTGTTGCGTCAACAACGCATCATTGACCATATCCGGCAATCCGGCCTGGATGACCAGTCCATTGACATGATCCTGGGCGGCAACGCCCAGCGTTTGTTGGGTTTGCAGACCTGATGTACTTTGACGATCGAATCGGGTAAGGGTATCCGTAGGGGCGATCCCTTGTGGTCGCCCGCCTGAACTTATTTCTGTTTCTGGACGCGATTCATCGAGTCCCTACAAATATGTAATAGCAATAACATGCGAGTAATCTCATTAGGCAGCGGCAGCAGTGGGAATGCCTTGCTGGTCGAAGCCGGACCGCACGGTCGCACAAAATTACTGATTGACGCGGGCTTTCCTGGCCGTGTATTGACGCACCGCCTGCGCCACGCTGGAGTTTCCCCAGCCCGGTTGACAGGCATCCTGATAACGCATGAACATATCGACCATGTACTTGGCCTGCCTTATATGATAAAAAATCACGCGCTGCCCATAATAACCGATCCACTCACAATTGAGGCGATGGAGCGACTGTTCACCAGGAGTACGGCGCACTCAGCTTCGGGCGCGCTCATCCCACTGGAACTCGAATCGAGCGTTATAAACAATGCGCAGGTAGAGGAACTTTTCCACCCATTGCCATCCGGTTCGTTTACGTCCTTGGGAGATATCGAAGTCACCTCATTTCCTGTCTCCCACGATGCAGCCGCGCCCTGTGGCTACCTGTTAAGCGCGGGTGGCTGTCGCGTATGCGTGGTGATCGATAGCGGCGAAGTCACCGCCTCCATGCTCGAAAACATGCAGAAAGCCGATTTGCTGGTGCTCGAATCGAATCATGATCGCGAGCGACTGCTGCGCGGCCCCTATCCCTACGCGCTCAAACAGCGCATTCTCAGCGCGACGGGCCATCTCTCGAATGACCAGTCAGCCGAAGCCGTTCTGCGCACCTGGCGCGGCGATGCTGTGCGCTGGCTCTGGTTATCCCATCTGAGCCGCACCAACAATACGCCGCAGCTGGCGCTGAACACCATGCGCGCGCGTATTAGCGAGGCCGGGGCTAATCTCGCTCAGGCGCACATTACCGTGCTGCCTCCCCATATGGGCGGCGTATGGGACTCGACACAACTGTGGCAGAATGCGTCACTCTGGGAAATGCAAGAATAAGTACGAATGAGTAGGGGAACATTAAAATATGGCTAAACTTATCTCAAAGAGTGAAAGTGCCACGCCAGTATCACGCACCAGGAGAATACTGCTTTACCTTGTTCTGCCGCCGCTGTTATTGGCGTTGGCATGCGCGCTCGTCGTATTTTTCTACCTGCAATTTCATAAGCCACCTGAGATGGATCTGACATCGAAAGGCTTCTCATTAAGCGCGATAGAGATAACCGAAGGAGAATCCATCCATTTTGTGAACCAATCGAGCGTAACGCAGGTATTGTGCCTGGGCCAGGACAGCGTGTGTGATCCGAACGCGGTTGCGCCAAAGGTCTTGAAAACTCCGGGCATTCATCTCAAGCCTGGCGATTTCATTGACGTGGTCTTTAGCGAATATGGAACTTACGTGATTACCAGCGCCAGCGTGAAAGGCGTCAATTTGACGATCACAGTCGATGCTGGCGGTTGATTTCCGAGATTACACGAGCGCGGAATTTTCCTGGCCCAACGCGAGCCGGGCGCGCGCGGCGTCGTTGACGGCTTTCAGCGACTCGAAGAAGCCAAGTGCCTGCTCAAAATAGAGTTGAGCGCAGCCAAGATCGGCTGTGCGCTCTACTGTATTAGCGCCATTGACCATATCAGCATGACGGCGGTAAAACAATCCCAGGCAGTAGAGCGTCTGACCGCGTTCCCAGGGCAGGTCTAGCAGTTCGCAATGTGCCAGCGCTTGCTTCAGATCACGCTCAGCCTCTTCCCATTGCTGCTGTTCTATAAACATGCGCCCGCGTGCTCGCAGCGCGATGGCCAGGAATTTGCGCGTTCCCGCCTGCTCTGCCAGTGCGACCGCGCGTTCACACAGCGTCTGCTGCGTCGTGACATTTTCTCCGGTAATAACCAGCAACTCTGCCAGTAATGAGAGTACTGCGGGCCTGGGAAACGGCTCGGAGCGCTGCAGCGCTTCCTTAAAATCGGCGCAGGCGCGCTCCCACTCTTCGCGTGCCAGGTAGATACTGCGCGAGAGTTCCGGTTTGAAGCCCCGTTGCTCTGCCAGGCGTTTATATTGCCGCAGCAGTGAATCGCTTTCTTCTTTATTGCCTATGCGGTAGGATATATCCGCCAGTGTTTCCAAAGCATCAAGCAGCCACTGCTCATCTAACTGGTATTGTTCGGCCATTTGCATGATTTGATAGGCAACTTCGCGCGCCTCGCCCCAGCGATTCCATTCATACCAGACGTACATGCGCCCAAGCATACTGTAAAGCAGCATAGATGGACTGTCCATTGTTTGCGCAATGTGCCATGCGCTCCCAAACCACTTCACCGCCGCGGGATAGTCAGATATACTTTGATGCGCCCATCCCATTGAAATATAGAGGTCATGGAGTTCTTCTCGCCCCTGAATGAGCGAAGCCATTTCCTGGCGGCGGTGTTGCACTTTGTGCGCATCAAGGTACTTGTGTTGGTTCTCGTAGATAAACCCCAGGGCGTCCAGCGTGAGCCAGAGCGCGCTCGTATCGTCAACTTCCTCGGCGATACGCAGCGCCTCGTGGATGCTCTCCAGCGCATGTGCGGCAATCTCTGGCCGCTGCTCCGGGCTGGCCTTGTGGTTTATTTGTCGCACGTACCACAGGGCCTGGTAGGTCAGGAAAGAAGCGTGATCTCCGCTCGGCGGCAGCCCTTCCAGCAGTTTCAAACCCGCGTCGATGTATGCATGGACTTCCTCTATCTCCGGAGGACGGTTGAACCAGCCTGACCAGCGCGTTGCAAGCTCTGCCATACGTGAATACAGGCATAACAGATCTTTGCTATTGATGGGAATAGCGTCCGGTATTTCACCTGGTGCTAATGGCTGCAAGCGTGTATGCTCGTGATTCGTATAGAAGGAGAGTAAGTCCTGTTTGCTCACCTCAGTTCCCGTCTGGATCCACTCAAGCGCATGCGTATATTCATGCCACGCTTCATCAGCATTCGCTCGCTGCGCGTAGGCATCACCCAGCTTCTGATGCATACGCGCAATGGTCAGCAGCTTCGTCTCGCTCTCGATCAGCAAATCCAGCGCCTCTGTGTAGGCCTGAATGGCGCGGATCGTTAAGTAGCCGTGAAATGCCTGGTCTCCCGCCTTGGTCAGGTATATTATTGTGCGACGAATCAGCTCTTGTCGCGTGAACTGTACAGAGCGCGTGGTTGCATCATCGTTCGCGCCGTTCTCACCAGTACTGGTGGCGTGTGCCAGCAAACTGGCGGACCATGTGGCGAGGGCCTGTTTATAGTGATAAGCCAGCAGTTCCGCGAACTGTTCGGTATTGTCGCCAACCTTCTCTTCGATCCAGACGGCCAGCTGCGCGTGCTTCTGCGAGCGCCGTGTGCGTGGAATATTGTTGTATACCACGTCGCGGATCAAAATATGCTTGAAGCTAAAGACGCGGTCATGCGGGATGGGGGAGCGCAGCGATTTCTCCGTTTCAACGATGAAATCGCGTTGTATTAACGTTTCGATAGTTTTATCGACCGTCTCGCTCTCCAGGTCTGCCGCCAGTTCAAGCAATCCTTCCAGCCAGAAGGTGCGCCCGATAATAGCGGCATCCTGTATCACCTGCTTCTCCATCTGGCTCAGCAGGTCAACGCGCGCTGCCAGTACGCCCTGCACTGTATCGGGTAAGCGAGGCAGCGGCAACACGTAGTGCTGGTCGATAAGCGTATCTTCGGGCGGCGTCGCCGGGCTGGCCAGCTCTCCCAGAGCCGCTTCGTTTTGCTCGCTCACATGCCAGCAGCCATCCTGATTGACCAGCACGCCCTGGTCGATGAGCATGCGCACGATCTCCTCGACAAAAAACGGGTTGCCTTCGGCGCGGCGCTGGATGCTATGCAAAAGCACGTCGGGGAGATCATGAGTATTCAACAGACCGGCGATAAGATCATTCGTTTCATCGCTCGCCAACGCTTCTAACACAATGGTAGTAAAATTGCGCCGCCCACCGCCCCATTCGTGCCTGCGCTCAATGAAGTCGGGACGAGCCGGGCAGAGGAAAAGGATGGGAGCCTGGGTGATGCGATCGGTCAAATATTCGAGTAAGTCGAGTAAAGCCTCATCGGCCCACTGCATATCGTCTATCACCAGAATAAGCGGCCCTTGCTCCGCGATAGCCTCAAGGAAGACTCGCCAGGCGCGCATCAATGCGGCCTGCGGGCCGCCCTGTTCAGTGCTTTTACTGTGCGTGCTGCGCTGGATATCGCGCCGCTCTCCGGACATCTGAGGGCTGTCACTATTGCTCAGTCCACTGCCGATACTGCGAATCAGGGCATCAGCAACCTCGGCTGCGTCTTCGCTGCTTTTAGCTGCTGTAAAAGTGTCGAGCACGAACTGCGCCAGGCGATTTTTAAGCGTGTCGCGCCCCTCCCCTTCTTGCACGCGCAGCAGTGAACGTAAGATTTCCACCAGGGGCCAGTAGGTGATGCCTTCACCATAAGGCGGGCAGCGTCCCTGGAGCACACGCGGCGCGACCAATCGCTGGATGTTTGAGGCGCTTTTCGCGGCTTCCTCTTCGCGCTGGATAAAGTCCCGCACCAGGCGCGACTTGCCAACACCCGGCGCACCCAGCAGGGTGATCAGGTGCGGGCGTTGCTCCGCTTGCACACGTGCATATGTAGCATGAATCAAAGTTAGTTCCAGAGTGCGACCCACCAGTGGAGATTCCAGCCCTTCTATGCCGCGTGGATGCTGGGCGATGGCCGGGGAAAGCTGTCGTGTGCCTTGCACAGCCCAGGCCGACACCAGTTCATGCTTGCCTCTGAGATTCAGGGGCGCGATCGGACGAAAATCGAACACATTGCGCGTGGTTAAATAGGTGCGTTCTCCAACAAGTATAGTATCTGGGCTGGCTACCTGTTGCAGGCGGGCGGCCACGTTCACCGCGTCTCCCGTGATGAGAAAATCCTGTCGCGCGGATTGCGCTCCCGGAGCTGCGACCTCGCCCGTGTTGATGCCAATGCGCATTTGCAGGCGGGCGGCTTCTGGATCGCGCTCCAGGCGGCGCGTATTGAACAGGTTCAGGGCGGCCTGCATGTCGAGCGCGGCACGAATGGCGCGGTCAGGGTCATCTTCATGCGCAATGGGCGCGCCAAATACAGCCATTACCGCGTCCCCGATATATTTCTCAACGGTGCCCCCATGCCGCCGTATCTGCTGTGCCATCAGATTAAAGTATCCCGCCAGGATAGCGCGCATATCTTCCGGGTCCAACTTGTCCGCCAGGGGCGTTGAGCCGGTGATATCGGCAAACATGATCGTGACGACCCGTCGTTCCTCCGGCGCTTCGTAGGCGCCCGGCTTATCGCGTCCGCTCCTGTTACCCTCGAAAGTTACTACTGCGCGTTTATGCTCATCAGGAGGGAAATGATTGTTCCCACCACCATTCTCACCTTCGTAGGGACGCGATCGATCGCGTCCATTAATAGTTTCCTCACCGCTCGCAGTCAGGGCTGTGCCGCATTCAATACAAAATTTAGCGACAGGCCAATTAACGGTGCCGCAATTTGGACAGACAACCAGACGATTGCCACACTCAAGACAGAATTTGGCATTGGGTGGGTTGATAGTCTGACAATTCGGACAACGCATAGCTTAGTACTTTTCTGCTTCTTAGACTGTACTCACCTGTTGTGATACACATCATTGTACAACAATTTGAGGGCGCGATTCATTGTACCCCCTACAAATGGTGCCTATGCTTGACGATAGTGACGAATTTTTGTACTATATGCAAAGTGAGGAAGGGAGTTTCACTATGCAACCTGATTATCAAGTGGAGAGTCGCAGCTATGACCGCCTGTATCGAGGATCATGGCGTGGGTATCTATTGGACGCGGCAACGCAATTGAGTGATAAAGAGACGGAAAGGGTGGACGGGGAGGAAGAGACGGTAAGGGTCGCCGCTGATTGTGTGCGTCTCTGGCTGCCTGCGGGCACGCCCATGCACTGGGCTACCAGGACGCAACCATTACGCTATCATTGTTTGCAACTTTACTGGCCCGAACGCTGGTACACGTTGAGCGCATTTTATGATGCCCGCTCATTGATTCATACTTACGCTTCTGTTATCAAGCCTGCCATGTTTGAAGAGGAGCGACTCGTTTATGTCGATCTTGATCTGAGCCTGCTGGTCCGGCCTGATTTAAGCTATGAAGTGCTGACGCAGGCCGAATTCGACCAGTTCGCCGATACCCTGGATTATGATGAAGAAACGCGTATAGGCGCATTACTGGCCCTGGAGACGCTGACCCATGCAGCGCAACTGGCGATGGGTCTATTTGCTACTATACCGCATACCCTGCGCCAGGCTGATTTTCGCCTGACGGAGTGTCATTCGTAGGGACGTGATACGTTCCTTGCAGCCCATCTGACTGCGCAGCACTAGTCGCCCGCATCGCTAACAGCGTCGTTGATGGGCTGGTTTCCAAAAGGTTCGCCACATCGCGTCCGTGCTGCTGCACGAGGAGATGCCAATGCCTGACCGTATTGACCATGTTGCTATTATTGTGCGCGATATCGAGCAGGCTCTACTCTTTTATCGTGACACTCTAGGCATCACTCCCGGCGAGATAAAAGAAGTGCCGACCGAGCAGGTGCGTATCGCCTTCTTGCCCCTGGGCGGCCCTGGCGGTAGCGAAATCGAACTGATTCAACCCACTACCGCCGGCTCCAGCCTGGCGCGCTTCCTGGAGAAACGCGGCGAGGGCCTGCATCACATTTGCCTGGAAGTATCCGATATCGATGCCGCGCTCGCCGAAATGCAGGCTAAAGGCGCGGCGGTTCTCGACAAAGAACCGCGCATCTCCGCCGAAGGACGCGCCATCTTTATTCATCCCAAAGCCGCCAATGGTGTGCTATTAGAATTGGTAGAGAGAAAAGTGATCTAATTAATCGTGAGGCAATCCAAGAAGTCCCGCTACGGAGATATCTTCATCTATAGCTTCCCAGTGAATCCCGACACCGCGTCCAATCAATTCCCACTGCCGTCGTTGTTCATCTGTAGCATGATGTAGTCGTGGAAACCATTCGAGAGGTGCGCTGATTTCGCGTCCATCCGAAAGGCGAACGTGTATAAGTTTGTCGTCGAAGTAGACACTTGTTGCTGGCACAATACCCTCCTTCTCATGTTGGCATAGAGTATCACCAGGGCGAACGCGAGGGTCCCCCCGCTTCATCATCCGCTGCCCCCGCCCTTACCATGATACGACACGACGCAATCAGGTCTCGTAGTCATTGTAAGGGCGGGAACGGGGTGGATGCAGGGTGGAGACCCTTGCGGTCGCCCTGGTATCCACGAACTACAATGGTATATTCCCATGCTTCTTGGGTGGATTGGTATCCCGCTTGTTCTTCAACATCTCCAGTCCAGTAATCAGCTTGGCGCGGGTCAGACGCGGCTCGATTACTTCATCAACATAGCCGCGCGCGGCGGCAATGTAGGGATTATTGAACTTTTCAGTGTATTCAGCGATCAGCTCCTTGCGACGAAGTTCCGGGTCTGCCGCTTTGTCGATCTCGTCCTTGAAGAGAATGTTGACCGCGCCTTCCGCGCCCATTACGGCGATTTCCGCCGTCGGCCACGCATAGTTGAGGTCGCCGCGCACGTGCTTGCTATTCATCACGTCATAGGCCCCGCCGTAGGCTTTGCGCGTAATCACCGTGATCTTTGGCACAGTTGCTTCACAGTAAGCATAAAGCAGCTTCGCACCGTGACGGATAATGCCGTTGTGTTCCTGGCTCAGACCTGGTAAGAAACCTGGCACGTCCACAAAGGTGATGATGGGAATGTTGAAGCAGTCGCAGAAGCGCACAAAGCGCGCGCCCTTGTCGGACGAATTGATATCCAGCACGCCTGCCAGCGAGCCGGGCTGCTGTGCCACAATGCCTACGGAACGACCATTCAAGCGCGCGAAGCCTACAACAATGTTAGCGGCAAAGTATTCCTGCACCTCGAAGAACTCGCCGTCGTCTACGATAAACTTGATGACTTCTTTCATATCATAGGGCTTATTCGGGTTGTCCGGGATGATGCTGTTCAGCGCATCTTCCGCGCGCGCTGGCGAATCTTCAGGTGTGATGCGCGGCGGGTCATCCAGGTTGTTGGATGGTATGTAGCTCATCAACTGGCGAATCATACGGATGCAATCGGGTTCGCTGGGGCAGGAGAAGTGCGCAACGCCGCTGGTACTGTTGTGTACCATCGCGCCGCCCAGTTCTTCAAAGGTAACATCCTCGTGCGTAACTGTCTTGAGCACGTTTGGCCCGGTGACGAACATGTAGCTGGTCTGCTCAACCATAAAAATAAAGTCGGTGATGGCTGGAGAGTAGACCGCGCCTCCGGCGCATGGCCCCATAATGGCGGATATCTGCGGCACAACACCTGATGCCAGCGTATTGCGCAGGAAGATATCGGCATACGCGCCCAGGCTTACCACGCCCTCTTGAATACGCGCGCCGCCGGAGTCATTCAGGCCGATTACGGGCGCGCCGTTCTTCATAGCATGATCCATAACCTTGCAGATCTTTTCGGAGTGCGCCTCGGAGAGCGAGCCTCCAAAGACGGTGAAATCTTGCGAAAAGACATACACAAGTCGTCCATCGATCTGACCATAGCCGGTAACTACACCATCGCCTGGAATTTTCTGTCCTTCCAGGCCGAAGTCCGTCGAGCGGTGCGTCACGAACATATCCAGCTCGTTGAACGTACCGGGGTCTAATAACAGGTCAACACGTTCGCGGGCCGTCAGTTTCCCTTTCTTATGCTGCGCCTCGATGCGTTTGACCCCTCCGCCAAGCATGGCGACCTCTTTCAAACTATGTAACTCTTCCAGCTTCTCTTTCGTGCCTTTGGGACCAGTAGTTTCCTGGGGAGCGCGTTTACTTGTGGCCATCTGCTTTATCTCCATACAATCAAGCGCTAAATTGGGTTCGTATGGCAGTATAGCATGTGGCTCGCGGGCATGTCTAACTCTCTCTCAGGACTTGCAAGAAACGCGCTTTCCTGCTATTCTAATATCAGGGAAATGTTCACAGCATTGCCCTGACAGGTTGTAAGTCATTCTCGAAGGAAAGCGAGAACTCATGAATACTCCTCTTCAAAGTACAAGTCTTAGCGGTGAAGAACTGGCGCCGACAGAGCCAATTATTGATGAGCATCAAGAAGGGCATGCCGAAGGCGAAGCAGGTCATATTCACCTGCCCAATCCCAGTTACTGGCCGCTTGTTGTAGGCGCGGCAATTCTCATTATCATGATCGGCTTGCTGATCAGCAAGAGTACTCTCGTGCTCGTTATTATTGGTATCCCTGTTTTGTTGTTTGGCATCATGGGCTTTGCGCTTGAGAACCCGAACGCTTCTTTAGAAGCAGAGGTCAAAGCGGGTGAATATGCCATGTCCTATGCTGAAGCTGCCACGTCTGGAAAACCCACCGTGTTGGGTCAGATTGCCTTGCGCGACGCCGAAGATGTACTAGAAAATACCATCACCATTAGCAGCACCGCGTGGAGCGCGCATCCCGTCAAAGTATTTGTTGAGCGTGAAGGCGTTGTCCTCTCGTTGTACGGCAAAGTTGAACTGGAAGCCCAGAAAGAGGAGGTCGAGGCAGCCCTGCGCAAGATGCCAGGCGTCATCGATGTCATGAATTTCCTGGTCGCCGAAGACGAACTGCTGAACACCGTCAATCGCCTGATCGATGACCTGAAAGCTTCTGGCAAACTGGAAGGCGCAAAAGACCTTTCAGTGCTGGTCGAAAACTACATTGTGAGCCTGTATGGCGAAGTTCCCACGCCAGAGATGAAGTATATGCTTGAACGTGAGATCACCAAACTTCCAGGCGCGCGCGTGGTTATAAACCATATTGGACTGGACAAAGACATTCCGGGCAACCTGGGCAGAACGTCCAACAGGATTGCGCGCATTTAACCCGTTCGTAGATCAGATTTCGCAGGGACGCGATTTATCGCGCCCCTGTAATTTTGTTTTATCTACAAACTCCATCATTCTCGGCGAAAGCGTAGGAGCTATGACTGGGCGGTGAACTTGCTCAAGTTCTCACTCGACATACTATGCCTGATGTGTTACACTGTGAGTAGAATAACGGGGCAGAAGGGTCTCAGGAATATGCCAGCACAGTGGGATAGCGCGGGCAAACGTCTCTTACGCGAAATGCCCCAGCACGTGGTCACGTGGTTATTGGCCGGAGCCATCTTTCGTCGCTCCCTGGCAACCGAGTTGAAGAGTCGCAGTATCTTTGCCGACGGATTATATGCCGTCATAGTAGATAACAAGCCCGCCTTGATGCACATTGAATTTCAGTCATACAGGCATCAGCATATGCCGGAGCGGTTGTTGGAGTATAATGTACTGGCAGCCAGCGAAAACCACTGGTTGCCCGTTTACACCTTTGTGATCTATCTGCGCAAAGATGGGAACGTGCCGCAATCGCCTTTTATCCGGCGGTTGCCTGGCGGAGAGGAATACCATCGCTTTCACTTCTCGGTGATCGAAGTGGCGAAAATCCCTGCGCGACAGCTTTTGCAACTTGGCTTGCATGGTCTTTACCCTCTAGCATTGCTGGCAGAGGGAGGCATGGAGCCTGAAATAGCGCAGGATATGATTACTACCCTGACAGAGTCGCGCGAGATTGAACTGCTGGCGTTGGCGTACACCTTTGGAGGGCTTGTGCCTGGTGGCGCAGCGTATGACTCGTGGTTCAAAAGGAGTTTTGCCATGCTTGATGACATTCTTGAAGAGTCCTGGACCTACCAGGAAATTGTCAAAAAGGGGTTGCAGAAAGGCATGCAACAAGGCTTACAACAAGGCTTGCAACAAGGCTTGCAGAAAGGTCGTGAAGAGGGACAGAAACGCGCGGAAGAACAACGAAAGCGCGCGGAAGAAGAACGGAGACGCGCGGAAGAACAACGAAAGCGTTGGATACTGGAGCAACACGAGATGATCGTCAACCTGGTGCGGATGCGTTTTCCTGAGTTTGCTGCACTTGCGCAATCATATATTGAAACGATCAATGATATGGAGGTGTTGCATCGGTTGATCAACCGCTTATTCGAGGTGCAGACTGTAGCAGCGGCACAACAAGCCATATTCGATGCCAGGACAGAAGCGGCCGAGCGGGTAGAAGAATAAATACATCTCCCAGAATTCCAGGAAAAAGTGGGGTGCTTACACAGTAGGCACC
>DATGGW010000164.1:0-2236 GCA_035308345.1 Ktedonobacteraceae bacterium
TTTGAGCTTTAGAAGTAGCCACTGCCTTTTCCACCCGTTGTCGCATTTCATCAAGCTCTCGCATTAACCCAAAGTAATCAAGAAACCTGGCAATCCTAGTAGCCATATCAGAGGCATCTTCCAGCTCACCCGCGTCGAGCAGCAATTCCAACGCTCGCCGCAGGTTGGGCAGTTCCTTCTGCACCAGCGCTCGCACCGCCTGTGGGTTGCGAACATCTTCACGATACAGGTAGTCCGCCAGCCCATGGTACCGCCGCGTATAGCGTTCGCGCAGCGCTGCATCATCCGCGCCTGGTTGAGTGCGCAAGTACGGTGCCAGTACCGGATGAAATTGCAGGAATGGAGCTGTGTAGTTCCCGACCTCTTCCGCCGTAAGCAGCGCCGCCTGCTCCAGTGCCGGTCGTAGCCAGGTCCATTCGTTTTCAGGAATCTCGGTGATGGCTAGCAAGTTCTCTTCAAGAGCCCCGCCCTCAAAGAGAGCCAGGCGAGGCAACGATGCCCTCTGCTGTTCGCTCAATCGCCTCAACGAAAAATCCAGCGAGGCCAGCAGCGAGCGGTTGCGCCCAGTCTCCGTGTCATCCACAAACTTTGGCAGCAGCGCCGCGAAATCCGCTTCGATCTTTGCCAGCGAAAGAGATGGTTCGCGCAGCGCTGGCAGCACCAGTTGAATTGCCAGGGGGTGATAATCCAGTTGTTTCAGCAGGTCGCGCAACTCCGAATAGGGAGCTTTGGCACGGTCGATTCCCAGGTACTCGAGCAGGCGACTGGCGAGCGTATAGGCGTCTTCGGGATGCAGCCCCTCTAAGGCTACATGAGCTACCTGTTTTCCCGGCTCCATTTTTCCGTCGCCAAAGTTGGTATCACGAGTCGTCAGCAGCACTCCGTCGCCCATATGCGACAGTTTCAGCAAAACATCCCACAACTGGCCGCGTACCGCCGCCTCTAGTGGAGCGTCCCCACCGGGTAAGATGCTCTCAATGTTGTCGGCAATGACCAGGGTGCGTTTCTGCTTCAGGGCTGGCTCCAACTTTGCCAGCGCGGCTTGCGCGTCATTCGGATTGTAGTGACCATCGTAGACCCCCAGGAAATTGCCCAGCGCGCTCAAGAGAGTCGCCGCATCACCCCCGTGTTCAAAGGAGATAAAACAGGCCGCGTCGTACATCTTCGTGCGCGTCAACCAGTCGGCGCTCTCGCGCACCAGCGCTGTTTTGCCAACGCCTCCAAAGCCATGAATGACCACCAGTTGATCTCGCAGCAGCCTGCGCTCGATTACGAGCAATTCGTACGCCCGTCCACTGAAGCCGTAGCGCGGTTCGGCAGGCATGCTTTCGCTCAGACGTTCATCAGAAGAAGTTAGTTTCTGCTCGAGTTGGCCTGATGGCCTGGTTGCGCGCAGCACGAGTGGGCGCTGCTGGTAGAAGTGAGGTAGCCACCAATCGCGTAGCTCTACTGGCTGACCCTCTTCATCACGGCGGCGACGTATGATATGACGTGCTGGTTCATCATGCAAGGCTTGCCGCGCCTGTTCTTGAGCCATGGTTGCTGGCGTGCCCTCGGCTATAGCACGATAGAAGGCTTCGACATACAGGGTTGCGCTGGCTACCAGGACACTGGCGCTCATCGCTACCACGGCATCTATCCCACCCCTGATCAGGCGCGCTGCCACACTGCTGAAAGCATCATCTGCCGAACTCATTGCACTCTGGCAAGCGGTTAATACGGTCAGTTTTATTCTGCTATCTTGTAATACCTGGGCTAAATCCTCTGCGTCTACGAGGTCAAGCTGCCCTTTATCATCCTCGAAAGCCAGTTTGCCGTGTCCGCTCCCATCGAGTAGATGTTCATCGTGTCCACCTATCTTCTCATCAAAAGCTCCATGACCGTCGAAATGCAGTACATGCACTGGGCGTTTACTATCTCTCAGTCGTTGACGCAGGGCTTTCAGAGTAGGTGGGCGTAGAAACTCCAGTTCAATTGCACCAGTCTCAATCTGCCCTTGCACCTCATCCAGTAATTCACGGGCAATACCGCGTGGATCTACAAAACCCGTCTCTTCCGGGCGCGCAGTCACGAGCAACACTCGCAATGGCGGTTCAAATGTCGTTAAAGAGGCAGGTGGCTCACTCTGTGACAGGCGGCGCAAGATCGATACAGGTTCCTGGGTACGCAATACCAGAAAGCCCCGTTCGCTATGCAGTAGTTCCCATGGAAGACTGAGCACCTGGGGAATGTCACT
>DATGGW010000165.1:0-3709 GCA_035308345.1 Ktedonobacteraceae bacterium
GACATATTCCGTGTGCCTGGCAAGCATGTCGTTGCATTCTGCTATCAGTGGTGGAGTGAGACCTCGCACGCGCGAACTTCGTCGCATCGCCTCGATACAGAGATGATAGCGGCTCATATGGTTCAGTACAACCATATCGAACGGCGTGGTAGTTGTCCCCTCTTCTATGAATCCGCGCACGTGGAAGCGCGGCGTATTGGGCCGTCCGTGAACAATTTCATGAATGGCGCGCGCATACCCATGGAATGCAAAAACCACCGGCTTGTCCTGCGTAAAATTCTCGATGAAGGTAGCATCATCCACGCCATGCGGATGCAGGTAGGGTGGGTAGAGCTTCATCAAGTCTACTACGTTGACCAC
Source organism: Ktedonobacteraceae bacterium (assembly GCA_035308345.1). Lineage (GTDB taxonomy): Bacteria > Chloroflexota > Ktedonobacteria > Ktedonobacterales > Ktedonobacteraceae > CF-113. The sequence continues at coordinate 361 of DATGGW010000165.1, forward strand.
GCGTACCTTTAATTCAGGCAGGTGATGGCGCAGCCACCACGCCGCGGCCACCGTCTCCAGGGTGGGAATATCCCCTGCGCAGGCCAGCACGACATCTGGTTCCACTTGTTCGTCATTGCTCGCCCAGTGCCAGGTGGAAAGGCCGCGCGTGCAGTGAGCGACGGCGTCCGGCATGGAGAGCCATTGCAGTTGTGGCTGTTTATCAATGGCGATCAGATTGACGTAGTCGCGGCTGCGCAGGCAGTGATCGGCCACCGAGAGCAGGCAGTTTGCATCAGGTGGCAGGTAGATACGCGCGATTGTCCCTTTCTTCGAGAGTACGACATCGATAAGTCCCGGCCCCTGGTGGCTGAACCCGTTATGGTCGTTGCGCCAGCAGGTCGATGTCAACAGGATGTTCAGAGATGAGATTGGTTCGCGCCAGGGCAATTTGATGCCCTCTTCCAACCATTTCGTATGCTGCACGGTCATCGAAGCGGAGACCAGCGCAAAGCTTTCATAGGTCGCAAAAAGGCCATGCCGCCCGGTGAGCAGATAGCCTTCCAGCCAGCCATGACAGAGATGCTCGCTCAGCACCTCCATCACGCGCCCATCGGGGGAGAGATGATCGTCCAGTGAGAAAATCGTTTCCTCAAAAGTGCGATTCTCCACCTCAAAGACGTTCCCCAGGCGATTCGAATTGGTTTCATCAGGACAAAAGAGGCGGAAATTGCGCTGCCCGGCATTTTTCGTAAAGATGTCGCGAAGCATCTTGCCGAGTTGGCGCGTCGACTCGTGATGCTCGGTCGCGGGTGCTTTGACTTCAATGGCATAATCGGTAAAGTTGGGCATATCCAGGTTAACGCGCAGCTTGCCGCCATTGGCGTGTGGATTGGCTCCCATGCGGCGATCCCCCGCTGGCGCGAGGGCTGCCAGTTCGGACTTCAAGTGAGCATGCTCGTCAAAGAGGTCTTCGGGTTGATAGCTGCGCATCCACTGCTCAAGTATGCGCAAATGCTCCGGGTTTTCCCTCACATCCGCAACCGGTACCTGGTGCGCGCGGAATGTACCCTCAACAGGAAGTCCATCGACTACTTTAGGTCCCGTCCAGCCTTTCGGGGAACGCAGGACGATGACCGGCCAGGCCGGTTCACGTGTGAAGCCATGCGAGCGAGCCTCTTCTTGATACGAGCGGATTTTCGTATAGCATATCTCCAATGTCTCGGCGAACGCCTGGTGCATGACCATGGGATCATCACCTTCCACGAAGTGGACATCATAACCATGACCAGAGAGTAGTTGCTGTAAATCAGCATCGTTGTCGCGGCCCAGAACGGTAGGGCCGGAAATCTTGTAGCCGTTCAAATGCAAAATGGGAAGCACTGCCCCATCACGAGTCGGGTTTAAAAACTTGATGCTCTTCCAGGCGCCCTCCAGCGGCGCTGTTTCTGCCTCTCCATCACCAACGACCGCCGCGACGACCAGGTCTGGATTATCAAATGCGGCTCCAAAGGCATGGTTGAGGACGTAGCCGAGTTCTCCTCCTTCATGTATTGAGCCTGGAGTGGGCACGCTGACGTGACTTGGCACCCCTCCTGGCGTTGAAAACTGGCGAAAGAGCAGATCCATGCCCACGGCATCTTCTGTAACCTTCGGATAGATTTCTGAGTAGGTTCCTTCCAGATAGACATTCGCGAGAATTGCCGGTCCGCCATGTCCGGGGCCTGCCAGGTAAATCATATTCACGTCATGATCCTGGATGAGTCTATTCAGATGTACATATATGAAACTAAGACCAGGGGATGTTCCCCAGTGTCCCAGCAAGCGCGGCTTGATATGTTCTGGTCGCAGTGGCTCTTTCAGGAGTGGATTCGCTCGTAAATAGATCTGACCAACTGTTAAATAGTTGGCCGCGTTCCAGTAGCGGTGCATCAGGCGCAGGCGTGCCTGGTCGATAGCTGGCATGGTATCCTCCATTTTCTAACAGGTATTTGTATCGTGTGAGATAGTAGTCTCATAAAGTAATCATCACCAGGAATCAGGATACCACAAACTCGTTAACGTGATAAAATGCGATGTATTCCATGAACAGGAAATTTGGGAAGGTAAGCGACAATTATGCGCATCCTGGTACTTAACGCCGGTTCGAGCAGCCAGAAGAGTCGTCTCTATGAAATAGACGGCGAGTTGCCCGATCTCGCGCCCGCTCCGCTCTGGCAGGCTGACGCGGATTGGGCGCACCATGCGGGCACAACCGATCTTAAGATCACTACGCCTGGCGGCGCGACACTTGAGGAGCAATTGCCAACCGATGAGCGTTCAGCCGTGATCGAGCGTATGCTCAAGTCGCTGTGGAGCGGCGATACGCGTGTTATCGATGGGCTGTCAGCTATCGATATAGTGGGACACCGCGTGGTGCATGGCGGCATAGAGTTCGAGGACAGCGTCTTTGTCACGCCGGAGGTCAAAACGGTTATCCGCAAGATGGCCGTGCTTGCTCCCGCGCACAATCCGGCTAACCTGGCGGGCATCGAGGCGATTGAGCGTCTCGCGCCTGCCATGCCCCAGGTGGCAGCGTTCGATACCGCCTTTCATCATTCGATGCCTGAATCTGCTATCGTGTACCCGCTTCCATACGAGTTGTATGAGCGTGAGGGCATTCGCCGCTTTGGCTTTCATGGCATCAGCCATCGCTACTGCGCCCATCGCGCCGCGCAAATCCTCGGTAAAGAGCTATCTGCGCTGCGCTTGATTACCTGTCATCTGGGTAATGGCTGCTCGCTGGCCGCGATTCGCCGGGGGCGCAGCATCGATACGAGCATGGGCTTCACTCCCCTGGAAGGGGTAATGATGGGCAGTCGCTCAGGCTCAGTCGATCCCGGTATCTTGCTCTACCTGTTGCGCGAGAAAAAGTATAGGGTGGAAGAGTTGGATGCGACCCTGAACACGGCATCCGGCCTTAAAGGTATCGCGGGTTCGGGTGATATGCGCCAGGTGTTGCACGGAATGCAGGAGGGAAATACGCGGTCAAAACTGGCCTTCGCGATGTTTACGCATCGCCTGCGGTCCTGCATAGGCGCGATGCTGGCTTCGCTGGGAGGGCTGGACGCCCTGGTTTTCGCCGGAGGTATCGGGGAAAACGCCGCCGAGGTGCGCGCGGCAGCCTGTGAAGCTTTCGGCTTTCTTGGGCTCAAGCTGGATGCACAGAAAAACGCGCGCTCACCCGCGGATGAAGATATAGCAGCGGAGGATTCAAATGTACGCGTGCTGATCGTGCGCACGCAGGAGGATTGGGCCATCGCGCAGGATTGCTGGAAGCTGGCGCGAATGCGCCGTTAATCAACTGTATAGCACCCGCTGCGGGCGGTTA